>CAZNNK010000108.1:0-11158 GCA_964574085.1 uncultured Coleofasciculus sp. | reverse complement strand
AGCGAGCAAGATGCTCAATGTAGCGAGCAAGATGCTCGCACTACGGCAAGGATTTTGCCATTGTTGATGGTGCGTCTGATCCGGCAGAATTTGCCCGCCAAGCCCAACAACTGATTCAATTTGAGGGCGTAACCACCGTTTTTGGCTGTTGGACATCGGCTACCCGTAAAGCGGTTAAACCCGTAGTTGAGACGTTGAATGCTCTCCTCTGGTATCCGTTACAGTACGAAGGGTTAGAACAGTCTCCTAACATTTTTTATACAGGCGCTTGTCCCAATCAACAAGTGGAACCCGCCGTCAGTTGGTTACTATCTCACAAAGGAAAGCGATTCTATCTGCTGGGTTCTGATTATGTTTTTCCTCGCACGTTAAATAAGATCATTACCTGTCAACTCAAGCAACAGGGTGGGGAAGTGGTTGGCGAAGACTATGTGGATTTGGCGGAGACAGATTTTAGTGACGCGATCGCCCGCATCCAACAAACCCAGCCAGATGTTGTTTTCAATACCCTGAATGGACAAGGAAATCAATTTTTTTATCGTCAATATCGAGACGCTGGGATAACTGCTGAGGATATTCCGATTCTGGCAGTAAGTGTCGCGGAAGTAGAACTCCAAATGATGGAAGATGCGGCGGTTGGACATTACGCCAGTTGGAGTTATTTCCAGAGTCTAAATACACCGGAAAATAATCGGTTTGTGCAGGAATTTCAGGCGCGATATGGCACAAATCGGGTGACATCTGATCCAATTGAAGCGGCTTATAGTCAAGTTTTCCTGTGGAAATTAGCCGTCGAATCTGCCCAATCCTTTGCCGTGGATCGGGTGCGGTTAGCAGCTTATGGTCAGAGTTTTGCGGCACCGGGGGGACTGATTCAAATTCAACCCAATCATCATGTTGGTAAATATTCCTATATTGGACAAGTTTTACCCGGTGGACAATTTCAGGTGATCCACAGGAGTCAAACACCAATTAAACCGCTTCCTTGGTTAGGAGTTGAAGAACTCGACGTTAACCAATCAAACTTGGTGATTGAAATGTTATCTCAAGTCAGCCAAGGGATTCAAGAAACCTGGCTTTCGGAGCAAAAATCCCGCCAACTGGAAGCCTTAACCCAAAAATTACAGCAAGCCGAACAAGCCTTACGGGAGAGTGCGATCGCGCTGCGGAATCATAACCGAGTCTTAACCCAATTAGCCAAAAGTCCCGCTATCCATCAAGGGGATTTAAATGCTGCTTTCGCTGAAATTACTCAAGCGGGTGTACAAAGTCTGGGCGTTGAACGCACGGGGATTTGGTTATTTGACCAAACCGGAACTAAACTTCAATGTCTTGATTTATTTGACAAGAATAACAACCAACACAGCCAAGGGATTGAACTCGCTGTGGCGGACTATCCCACCTATTTTCAGGCATTACAACAGGATCAACTGATTGCCGCCGATTATGCCCAAACTGACCCCAGAACCCAAGAATTGGCGGCGTCTTATTTAATTCCCTGTAACATCACCTCGGTTCTAGATGTGCCAATTCAAATCCGAGGCGAAATCGCCGGAATCGTCTGTTTAGGAAAAGTAGGAACAGTTCGCTATTGGACAGCAGAAGACCAAAACTTTGCCCGATCGCTGGCTGATTTAGTCTCCTTGGCAATGGAAGCCCAAGAACGCAAACAAACCGAAGAAGCCTTACGTAAAAGTGAAGAACGTTGGCAGTTAGTTCTACACGGTACCAGGGATGGCATCTTTGACTGGAACATGTCTACTGATGAAATGTTCGTCTCAGCTTACTTGGCACAAATGCTGGGTTACACTGACCCAAACATAATCCACAACTACGAAACGTGGCATCGTCTTGTCCATCCAGAAGATATCGAGCAAACCTTAGCCCGATGGCACAAACATTTAGAACAAAAAACGATTCCCTACAAGTCTGAATATCGGATGCGCTGCCAAGATGGTAGTTATAAATGGATTTTGGCACGGGCACAAGTACAATGGGACGAAAATGGACAGCCTGTGCGGATGGTAGGTTCTCATCAGGATATCAGCGATCGCAAACAAGCGGAAGAAGAGGTGAAACTCTTATTAACCCTGTCTCAAGCCATTAATGCAGCACCCGATTTTGATACGGCTTTAGAGGTAGCCTTACAGCAGTTATGTGAAATCACGGGTTGGATTTATGGCGAAGCTTGGATTCCTTCTACCGATGAGTCAATTTTAATCCCTAGCCGCCGTTGGTATTGTCAACGCCAAGGACTTGATCCAGATTTGCAGAAAGCCATTGAAGGTTTTCGAGAGTATAGTAAATTACTCACGTTTTATCCAGGAGAAGAGATTCCGGGACAAGTTTGGTTAACGCAACAGTCTCACTGGATTAGCGATTTGAGTCAGATCGATGATGTATTGTTGCGATTTGAATCAGCCGTACAGTGGGGTTTAAACGCTGGCTTTGGCGTACCGATTATTGCCAATGTCAACCCTGAACAACCGATAACTCAAGGGAACAGTTGTTTGCTGAGTTCTCCCTCTTCCGTACTGGCAATTCTGGTATTTTTTACCCATACCAATGGTTCTGAGGAGAAACGATTAAGCGATTTGGTGAATGGGGTGGCGGCGCAATTGGGAACGGTGCTGCAACAGAAGAAAGTGCAAGCCGAAATGAAAGCGCTATTTGCCGCCATGACTGATAGGGTGACAGTGAGAGATGTGTCGGGACGCTGTTTAAATATTATTCCTACCAAGACGGCAAATGTTTACAAATTACCGGAGGCGATGATCGGCAGAAAACTCCATGAGGATTTGCCGCGTCCCCAAGCCGATCTGATTCTCCAGGGGATTCTCCAGGCAATATCGACTCAGGAAACCGTCTCGATTGAATATTCCCTACCCATTGATGGCAAGGAAGTTTGGTTAGCGGAGACGATTTCTCCCCTGTCTACAGAAACGGCTATTTTAGTGGCACGAGATATTAGCGATCGCAAGCAAGCCGAACAAGCCCTTTATTTAGAGAAACAAAAGTCAGAACAGTTATTGCTGAATATTTTGCCTCAGCCTATTGCTGATCAGCTCAGAAATAATCAAGGCGTCATTGCCGAACAATTTAGTGATGTGACGATTTTGTTTGCTGATATTGTGGGATTTACACCGCTATCGGCTCGTTTAAACCCAATTGAATTGGTTAATTTACTCAATCAGATTTTTTCCCGGTTTGATCAGTTGGTCGATCAATTAGGATTAGAGAAAATAAAAACCATTGGTGATGCTTATATGGTAGCGGCTGGCTTACCGATTCCCCGATCCGATCATGCCGAGGCGATCGCGCAAATGGCACTGGCAATGCAAGCGGCGATGAAACGCTTTCAAGTTGAATTGGGTGAAGATATTAAAATCCGCATTGGGATTAATACAGGTGTTGTCGTGGCTGGGGTGATTGGAACGAAGAAATTTATCTATGATTTATGGGGAGATGCGGTTAATATTGCCTCCCGGATGGAATCCTCTGGTGAAAAAGGATGTATTCAAGTCACCGAAGCAACATATCAGCGACTTAAGCATAACTATCAGTTGGAAAAACGAGGAGCGATTAATGTTAGGGGGAGAGGCGAAATGGTGACGTATTGGCTGCTGGGTCATCAATAATTGTTTAACTAAACTATAAAATCATATCGCTACTGTTATGACTGAGCATAATTTCTCAAAACGGCGTACCGTTGTTTATTGATCGGCAAGATTCAATGTTACTTATTTTTGAGTGATGCGAATATGTCTAGGTTGAACTGTAACCCGCTTTAACCAACTCAGGATGCCAGGAAACCTGCTTAAATCGAAGCCGCCTTCCTCGGCAACATGAGTATAGGCAAACAAGCCAATATCCGCTATCGTATAGTGATCGCCCACAAAAAATCGATGCTTTTGTAAATGAGTCTCCATCACGGTGAGCGCCGCATAACCGGGTTGGCGTTTTTGGGCGAGAGCCTCCCGATACTCCTCTGCCTTTCCCAAGATGGAGATCCAATATCTAGAGGTGGCGATATAGGGTTCGTGGCTATATTGCTCAAAAAATAACCATTGCAGGACTTTTGCTCGCTGCCAAGAGTTATCGGGTAAAAATGACGTCCCTTCACTCAGATAAAATAAAATTGCGTTGGATTCTGCCAAAAATTTATCCGGTTCAACTTCTAAAACAGGAACTCGTCCATTGAGATTTTTGGGCATAAATTCAGGGGTTCGACTTTCTCCTTGTAATATATTCACCTCTACCCGCTCAAACGGGATTCCTAGTTGAGTCAGTAACAAACGTACCTTGTAGCAATTCCCAGACCGTAAAAAATCATATAGTTTCATCTTTGAAGTTGTGTAAATGATGATATTGCTATCGAGTAAGTAGTCAGACAAAAGAAAACAGCACGCTCACGCTTGTTTTGTAAATAGTCCTCAAACCTTTACAAAGGACGTAGCTTGCTTTTCAAGGGAGCAAGTATGACGAATGACGAACTCCACCGTTCACGTTAATTGTGTCCACCTGCTTAGAGATACCATTTAACCTTTGTCAGGGTAAAAACGTTTTCGGACTATAAAACTGTTCGCTATGAACATTCTATAGCATAATGAATAAAACTTTCAAGAAGTAGATTTAAGAGTTGTTAAATCCTATTGAATTGTGGCGGGATTCATGTAAGATATTTCTTTTCAAGAATTGTAACCTCGATAACTGAAATGACAACGACAAAAGCCTTGCAATTTATGCGGAGAACCGCAGAAGATCAAAACTTACAGCAACACCTAGGGGCATTGCTAGGCGTTGGCGATGGGGATATCAGTAGTCAAATGGAACTCGATGTCCAAGAAGCCGAAGCCTTAACCGGCGATCGCGCCCCTTTAGTTGTCAAGTTTGCCACCCAGCAGGGGTTTGATTTTTCCGTTGACGATTTAAGAACAGTCGTTGATGCGTTTGGTCGGTATCAGTTAGGAGAACTGTCTGAAACAGAGTTTGCCCAACGCATTGGATTATCCAAGCTGGATCAAGGAACAAAAGAGAGTATTCCTTCGATTAAAAAGACATTAGAATTTGTCTATCGGGGGACTCGCTATCAACGAATTAATGGGAAACTCGTCCCGGTGATCCAGCCTACTAATTCTACGCCCAGTGTTCTGCAATTTATGCAAAAAACCGCTGCCGATTCCCAAATTAAGCAACAATTAGGAGCATTATTGGGAGTCGGTGACGGCGATATTAGTAGCTATTCCGAATTGGATCAGCAAGAAGCCGCCGCTTTAATCGGCGATCGCGCCCCCTTAGTGGTGAAATTTGCCGCCCAACACGGTTTTGATTTTTCAGTCGAACAACTTACAACAGTTGTTGATACTTTTGTGCGATATAAATCCGGTGAACTATCCGATCAGGACTTAGCTAAAATTCTTGGCTTGTCTGATCAAGGAACACCAGAAAGTTTACCCTTGATTAAACAAACGCTGGAGTTTGTCTATCGCGGTACTCGCTACCAAAAAATTAATGGACGATTAGTTCCTATTCAACAGCCAGCCACCACTGTTCCTCAAGTACTGCAATTTATGCAGAAAACGGCTGACGATAAACAACTTCAACAACAACTAGGAGCATTACTTGGTGTAGGTGATGGGGATATTAGTAGTTATGCCGAACTCGACGCCGCAGAAGCGCAAGCCCTCACCGATCGCGCCCCGCTGGTAGTGGAGTTTGCGGGTCAACAGGGTTTTGAGTTTTCCCAGGACGATTTACTTCGGGTTGTTGATGCTTTTGCGCGGTATCAGTCCGGTGAATTGTCTGAGAAGGAGTTCTCTAAAATTATTGGTTTTTCCAGTCAAGGCACCAAAGAAAGTTTTCCAGCACTCAAAAAGCTAGTTAATTTTCTCGCTGGTGGTGCGAGTTCCCGTAAGTAAACTAAAAAGGTTCTACTCTAGTGCAGCGTGGCAGAAATATAGCACTACGCATTGAGGTTAGGACAATAATATTGAGTGAAAAGGCAACAGGCAACAGGCAACAGGCAACAGGGAAATGTCCTAACGTATCTTCGTAGTGCTATAACTAACCAGTTAATAAGCTCCCTAAAAGCAGCTACCATAAGTTCCTTATAGCCTTCTGCCCTGGAGCTTTCAGACTTCTGCCTATCTTGTACTAGTTCCCCCTCTCTTCAGCTTGGGAGAGGGGCTGACTTAAAATTTTCGTTTGGGAATCGCCGATCTGATGCCACCTTTCTTACCGATAGCATCTCCCTGGTAACGAGGGATAACATGAATACTGGTGTGCATCATTTTTTGTCCGGCTTCTCGATTCACATTGAATCCTACATTAAATCCATCGGGATGAAATTGCTTAGTTAAAAACTCTTGGACTTTGTTAACCATAAACCAGCAAGCCGATTGTTCTTTAAAGTCCAAATCAAAATAATTGGCAACATGACGTTTCGGAATCACCAGAACATGACCTTTGCTGGCAGGATAGCCATCAAACATGGCATACGCCGTTGCTGATTCGGTTAAGACTCGCAGACTTCTGCGAGGGTTACAGAAAAGACACTTATTTTCCGAATGCCGTTGATAGTTATAATGAACGTATTCGTAAATTTCGCAATACTCGTCTAAGTGAATGGATTGGAAGGGAAGTTTGACAATACACTGATAGGTGGGCTTTTTATGAATATAATGTTCGCGAAATCCTTCTTTTTTCAGATCCCGCCTTACCGCATAATAGGCTTTTCCACCTGGTTTTAACAACTGTGAAACGTTCATAAGCACAGTCGCCTGTTCTTCAGCAAAGAGAACATTTAACACATAAAAGCATAGGATAGTATCAAATTTCACAGTGGGGTATTCGGGAAAATAGCAAGGGTCATAGCCGATGATATCAAAGCCTTTTTGCCGCAGAAGTTTGACATCATTGCCCAAGCCACAACCAAAGTCTAGAATTTTACCGTGAAGCAAGTTTTTATCAACGAGAAGTTGTCCGGGAAAGGAGAGATAAACTCGTTCTTTGGCGGTAAGATGACTGAATTTATTGGCTTGCTTTTTCATAAGACAGGGAACACCCCAAAAAAGCCACATTTGCCCGAAACCTAATTGTAGATTGGGTAGAGCGTAAGCGAAACCCAACAGAAGCTTCTCTGTGTTGGGTTAGTTTCGCCTACGTTCCAATAGCCCAACCTAAAAAGGTAAAATGAGCGGATTAGCGATTAATCGATGATCGCATTCACCAAGACTTCGGCTAGTGTCATATCCGCCATATCGTCTAAGGTAGCGGTGTGAGGGGTCTGACCCCTGATTCGCCAGCAGTATCCAAGCTTGGGAGAGGGGCTGGGGGTGAGGGCTGTAGCTTAAGTTGATATGGAAGGTTTAACCGATAACATTATTAATTAAACCGATAGCTTGAGTAAACCCGCCCTACTTAAGGATTAATCCTCAATAGCATTCAGCAAGATTTCGGGTAACGTCATATCTGCCATATCATCTAAAGTAACAGTGTCAACGATATCGAATTTGGCGCCCGCCCCTTGCAATTCATCATCCAGAATCTTAAGAAATCGCATGGCTGTGGGATCGTTACCCACTTGAATCAGAGAAATTGCCAATTCTTCATCCCGATCCATCTGACGCGACGCTTCCACAATCACTCGCATCACGGCTTTGCGATCATCAGGTTCTCCGTCTGTGATCACTAAAATAGTTTCGCCTTGGGGTTTGGTTTGTCCGGCTGATTTGCGCTGAAAGTAGCTATTGAGTGCATCCTGAAGTACACTAGCCAAGTCAGTCCGCCCCATGGGATCATTTTCGAGGAAGATTTGTCCCACTTTGTCTGAGGTAACGTTATCGTAGCGTTTAAACCGACTGGAAAAAAGGTAAACGGTGATACCATCGGGGTCAAACTGTTCACATTTTCGGGCGAGGGCGAGAGTTGATTCTTGGGCGGTATACCAACGGGTTTGTCCACCCGGTTGGTCAGGCGTTGACATACTGCCACTTTTGTCGATGATTAGAGTATAGTCGCGGTTTTCCATAATTGAATCTGCCATAACACTGATTTCACGGATTTATTAGAGAGATTAGGGTGGGGGTTTGGGATTTTGGGTCACACTGATTTCACGGATTTATGAGCGCGATTGGGGTGGGGATGTCCGATGGTAGTAGCACTGATGACATGCTCGGTGTTGGTACTCAATGGCTGACCCGTTGATTACTTTTTAGTTTACCTCTATGGCGTACCTGAGATTATATCCTGACTTTTCACGAGAAGTCTAGAAACCTGAGTCGGGGCGGGTTTAGTCACTTATGGGTGCAACCGAAAAGATAGTAGTAACACCCGCCCCTACAGGTTAAATTATTCTCCCTTTCCCCACTGGGATTAAAGGATTAGGATTATTTCCAACCTGCCCGATCCATTAGCTTAACCGCTTCTGGGTTCTTTTTCCCATAACTGACGACATCTAACTCTGATTCTTGGAAGTCGCCAAAGTCAGCCACAACGGAGTTGGGTTCCATATCTGTCACGACAGGATACTCATTCGCTTGATTGGCAAAGATTTCTTGGGCTTCTGGCGTTACTAGGTACTCTAGAAACTTAACCGCATTTTCTTGGTTCGGCGCATCGGTAACCACACCACCGCCACTGATGTTGACGTGAGTCCCATTGGCGTTTTGATTGGGGAAGAATACGCCCACTTTTTCGGCTACGTCTTGATCTTCTGCCGCATCGGATTTTTTGAGACGGGCTACATAGTAATGGTTGACGATCGCGACATCACATTGACCGGCGGCTACGGCTTTAATTTGCGCGGTGTCATTGCCTTCGGGGGGACGGGCAAAGTTATCCACTAAGCCTTTAACCCAGGTTTGTGTCTCTTCCATCCCTTTGCCTTCGATTTTAGAGGCGACTAAGGATTGGTTGTAGATATTTTCGGAACTGCGGATGCAAACTCGTCCTTTCCATTCGGGTTCGGCTAAGGCTTCATAAGTGGAGAGTTCCTCTGGCTGCACATTCTCTTTGTTATAGACAATGATTCGCGCCCGTTTGGATAACCCAAACCACTCTCCTTGGGGATCACGGAGATTGGCGGGAACGGCTGATTCTAGGGTTTCTGAGGAAATGGGTTGCAACAAGCCTTCCTCTTGCGCCCGCCACAGGCGTCCCACGTCAACGGTAATTAATACGTCTGCTGGACTGTTTTCGCCTTCACTCTTGATCCGTTCGATCAACTCATCGGCGTCTCCTTCAATCAGGTTCACCTCGATCCCCGTTTCTTCAGTGAAGTTGTTGTAAAGGGCATCATCGGTGTCATAATGACGGGCGGAGTAGAGGTTAATTTCTCCCGCATCGGCTGTGTTATCCGCCGCGCCATCGGTATTGGCTTGTTCGTTGGGACTTGAACAACCTGCAACGACGAACAGGGCAAGTCCAGAGCAGAGTCCGATTATACTACGTCTAGTAATTTTCATTAGTGACCAGTCTTATTGTGATTTGGGTTGAGTCCCAGTGAGCCGCGATCGCTGATTAGTGACCCGTTGCTAAAGAGCGAAAAGCTTATAGCTCCGTTGCAGGCGAATTTGCCAGGGGTTCACTCAGGGTGACGATGCTGCACTGGAGTAGACAGATGATTATTGTACCTGCTTAATGCAATTTATTCTTAATTGAGTTCTAATTAGGGGCTGTTGAATAAATCTTGTGGTGGGGAGAGGCAACAGGGAACAGTTTCAACCCCCTGTTGAGTGCCTTTTCACCCAATTTTATTGTCCTAACCTCAATACGTAGTGCTATAGATGTTGTCTGAACCTGCAATAGTTCGATTTACTGGAAGTATATATCAATAGGGAGGATAATCCGTTGGCAGACGATCGCGCCTACTGGTTAGCTTGGTCACAAGTCCCGCGTGTAGGACCGATATTACTGCGACGCCTACAGCAACATTTTGACTCATTAGCAGAGGCTTGGGCGTCTCCAGCTAGGGAGTTGGGTCAGGTGGAAGGGTTTGGGCGGCAATTAGTTCAGGCTGTGGAGAAGACGCGATCGCACCTCAATCCCCAACAGTTTCTGGAACACCACTCTATCAAAAATCCCTGGTTCTGGACACCTGCTGATCCCGACTACCCCCGCTTATTGTTAGAGATTCCCAGTCCACCGCCTGTATTGTACTATCGCGGACAGGTTGACCAGCAAGAAAATCAGGGGATGAAACCCATGGTTGCGATCGTCGGAACTCGCGAACCGACGGATTATGGCAAACGTTGGACAAGAAAAATTAGTGCAGCACTGGCAAAAAAAGGCTTTACCATAGTTTCCGGAATGGCAGCCGGGATTGATACCGAAGCCCACCAGGGATGTTTAGAGGCGGGTGGGAGAACGGTAGCCGTTTTTGGCACAGGAATTGATGTGATTTATCCGCCTAGAAATAAACTCCTGTACGAAACTATTTTAGACCGGGGATTAGTATTAAGTGAATATCCAGCAGGAACCAAGCCGAATCGCCCCCACTTTCCCCAACGCAATCGAATTATCGCCGGGTTGAGTCGGGCGGTTTTAGTGATGGAAGCGCCCACGAAATCAGGGGCGTTGATTACGGCGTATCAAGCGAATGAGTTTTGTCGCGATGTGTATGCGTTACCGGGTTCGTTAGATAATCCCAATGCTGTGGGATGTTTAGGATTATTGAATCGGGGAGCAAGTGTGATTTTGAGTGAAGGGCATTTGTTAGAGATGTTGGGGGCGATACCGGAATTGGATACAGGGAAACAGTTGTCTTTATTTGAGCCAGAATCGGCTAAAGCGACGCCGGAGTTAGCGCCAGAGTTGGCAAAGGTGTTTCAGGTTTTAGGGATTGAACCGACACCCTTGGATGTGATTGTTCAGGAAACGGGGATGACAGTGGCGGAGGTTTCTGGTGTTTTGTTGCAGTTGGAATTAGAGGGGTTAGTGTCGCAGTTACCGGGGATGTTATATCGGCGAAATTGAATCATTTTAATTGGATTAAGCTGTTGTGCATTGGCTGAGATATTGCATTATTACGAACAAGATAAATTGCCGCAAAATTATCGCTGTCGGGTGTGTTAGCGAAGCGTAACGCACCATTGCTCAAGGCTGAGTGAGTCTCTAGCTTCATTGCTTAATTAGTTGGGTTTCCTTCGTCAACCCAACC
>CAZNNK010000107.1:0-11203 GCA_964574085.1 uncultured Coleofasciculus sp. | reverse complement strand
TGGAAAACCTCTCTCCAAACCTCTCTCCTGCAAGGAGAGAGGTTTTGAATTCTCCCGGGCTGGGGGGTTAGGTTGAATGTCACACTCCTCAAGTCTGGCGTTGCACAGCCCACCCTACAACTCAAACCTTTACAAAGGACGAATGAGGATCTCCACCCCTCATTCTTTATATTTGTTAATTTTCCTTGGATGTACGAAAAACCCTAACGATAGCATAAGGGGTCAACTACTCCTGAAACGCCAAAACTAAACAGTAGCATTAATTACAGATGCCCCTCATTGGTCAAGAACGTACTCATGGTGATGAATACAACGCTCCGCTCTCATAAACCCCTTGGTGGACTATACACCAAAACGGGGGAACATTCTTTGGTTTTCCCCTTGAAGCATACACAAGTGCTGGCGAAGGTGGCGGGGAATTTATCCCGCGTCGAAGTAACCCAAACCTTTGAAAATTCTTTTGCGGAACCCTTAGAAGCCATCTATATCTTCCCATTGCCCGATGCGGCGGTGGTGGATGAGATGGAAATAAAACTAGGCGATCGCGTGATTAAAGGGGGGATTAAAAAACGGGAAGAGGCGCAGCTAATTTATGAACAAGCCCGCCAAGAGGGACGTACCGCAGGATTATTAGAACAAGAACGGGATAATATTTTTACCCAATCTTTAGCCAATATTAAACCCGGAGAACGAATTGATGTCACGATTCGCTATACTGATACGCTGAAATTTAGTGGCGGTGAGTGCGAATTCGTGTTCCCGATGGTGGTAGGACCCCGATTTTGTCCAGGGATTCCCATTGATGAGACAGGAGATAGCGATCGCGTGGCGGATGCGTCACGGATTATGCCCACGATTATCCCACCCAGTACCCGTTCTGGACATGATATTCAAATCACAGTGGACATTGACGCTGGGGTTCCCATTTCCAACATTAATTCCCCCTCGCACCAGATCAAAGTGGAACATGAGGAAACAGGGGTGCGCGTACTCCTAGGGGAAGGGGACACAATTCCCAACAAAGACCTAATTTTACGTTATCAAGTCTCCGGCGATCGCACTCAGGCAACGGTACTGACGCAAGCAGATACACGCGGCGGTCATTTTGCCCTCTATTTGATTCCGGCGTTGGATTATTCCCACCATGAAATAGTCCCCAAAGATGTAGTTTTCCTCATCGATACATCCGGGTCTCAAAAAGGTGATCCCTTCCGTAAATCCCAGGAACTGATGCGCCGATTTATTCAGGGATTGAATCCCCAGGATACATTTACAATTCTGGATTTTCCTGATATCACGACCCAATTATCGGCTCAACCCTTAGCCAATACGCCCCAAAATCGAATTAAAGCCCTCACGTATATTAATCAACTCAAAGCCAATGGCGGCACTTATTTACTCAATGGAATTCGGGCTGTCTTAAATTTCCCCCCTGCACCCGAAGGACGGTTACGCAGTATTGTTTTACTCACTGACGGCTACATTGGCAATGAATCAGAAATTCTGGCAGAGGTCAAACAGTATCTCAAACCCGGAAATCGTTTATATAGTTTTGGGGTTGGTAGTTCACCGAATCGATTTCTCTTAAATCGGATGGCTGAATTAGGGCGAGGAACATCGCGAATTGTGCGTCAGGATGAATCAACTCAGGCGGTAACTAAAGAATTCTTACACCACATTAATAACCCTGTGCTAACGACGATTAATGTAGAGTGGCAAGGAGAGGGAGAGGTGATGATTTATCCGACAACTCCCCCCGATTTGTTTACCCAGCAACCCTTAGTTTTATTTGGGCGCATTTCTCCAATTAATCCCGAACAAACGGGTATCCTGAAAATTACCGGAACCGTTACTGGGGGTAAGCGTTATCAACAGGAGTTTCACCTGAGATTTGATCCAGACGGCAATTGTGCGATCGCGCAATTGTGGGGGCGGGCGCGAATCAAGGATCTGATGAATCAAATGTGGCACTGTGAGAAGAAGGCACAGGTTGAGGCAATCATCGAAACAGCCTTAACCTATCAGATTTTAGCCCCCTATACCGCGTTTGTGGCGGTCAGTGAACAAATCAGAACCGATTCCCAAGGGAAAGGAATTTGTGTCTCTGTCCCCGTGGAGATGCCAGAAGGGGTATCTTATGAAGGACTCTTTGATCAATCTCCCATGCGTTTCCTCGGACTCAAATTCAGGCGATTACGAGGCAATTCCGGTTTGCCTTCCTCTTTCACATCGAATGATGTTTCTTCTCCTGTGGTAGGCGATTCCACCCAACCGCCACTCCTGAACTGTACTGAGGTTGAAATCACGCCTACCCCTTCTCCGCCGGTTCCGGATACAACCATTTGCAACCTGCAAGTTCTCAGCGTTACCGGATTAGAAAAGTCAAGTGCTACTCTACTCACGCAACACCTGCAACAGGTGATTTTACCATCGGGATACTGTGGCGAACTGGTGTTTGAGTTTCCAGTGCGTAAAGGGCGTGTGGTGCGGGTATTATGGGACGAGGATGCCTCTAGTTTAAATGAAGCCGTTGTCATTGATTTAATTAAGCGATCGCTCCTAAGTTGGCGAGTCCCTCAATGGTTAATGGATACGGTACGTTTAACCTTACGGATTGAACGCACCCCACTCCTGCGATAACTCAACCAACCGACATGGGTTGAGATACTGGGGAATTGCATCAATGAGTGGAATGTTGGGAAAGTTCGGGCTAAAGTCAGATTGAATATACTTGCCTGTATGACTGTTTTTTGCTCTCAATTACACCAGCGATTAGCAACTCCTCTGAAAATTGGTTCGTTTGAAGTTAAGAGTCGTGTTCTCCAGTCTCCTCTGTCTGGTGTCACGGATTTGGTTTTCCGTCGCTTGGTGCGCCGCTATGCGCCAGAGTCGATGATGTATACGGAGATGGTGCATGCAGCCGGATTGCATCATGTTAAGGGTTTATCCAAAATCATGGACGTTGATCCCAATGAAAAGCCGATTAGTATCCAGTTATTTGACTGTCGCCCCGATTTCCTGGGAGAAGCCGCCCAAAAAGCGGTGGCGGAAGGCGCGGATACGGTGGATATTAATATGGGATGTCCGGTGAATAAAATTACGAAAAAGGGAGGGGGTTCATCGTTACTGCGAGAACCAGAAACGGCGGTGGCGATTGTCCGGGCGGTGGTGGAGGCGGTGTCTGTTCCGGTTACGGTGAAAACGCGGATTGGTTGGAGTGATGATGAGATTAATATCCTCGATTTTGCCCAGCAGATGCAGGAGGCGGGGGCGCAAATGCTAACCTTACACGCCCGTACCCGCGCCCAGGGGTATAAGGGGGAGGCGAAGTGGGAGTGGATTGGTAAGGTGAAGCAGGTTTTGTCGATTCCGGTGATTGCCAATGGCGATATTTTTTCAGTCGAGTCAGCCGTGAAATGCTTGGCACAAACAGGGGCGGATGGGGTGATGTGTTCGCGAGGAACATTGGGATATCCGTTTTTGGTGGGAGAAATTGACCATTTCCTGAAAACGGGGAAACCGCTAGCACCACCGACAACAGTGGAACGGCTAACCTGTGCCAAGGAACATCTACAGGCTTTATGGGAATATAAAGGCGATCGCGGCGTTCAGCAAGCCAGAAAACATTTGGCGTGGTATACTAAGGGCTTTGTGGGAGCCAGCGACTGGCGAGATCAGCTTAGTCGCATTGATACTGTGGAACAGGGGGTGACGTTGATTGACAGTGCGATCGCGAAGTTGTAATCTGGGGGTGATGGCAAGCCCAGCTCAGTTCTGTCTCACCGGATAAGGAGACAGGCTTGTTTTCATACAAATTAATCGTTACTATGGAACTATTCAGATAACTGCATGCAGCGATGCTCATCGCCTCTGAAATGACTAAATTGATGCTTATGTGCCAAGGTTAGTCAGTCGCAACCAATAATTGTCAAGACGGTTCAAGTGTTTGTTTTAATTTCATGAGTGAAGCCGTCCAAGTTAACTTGGAATTACTCATTGGTCGAGGTAGTGTAGCCTCAGCGAGGTTCCATAAAGATGAGCATCGCTGCGGGTTTTAATACACTAATTTTGTTAGAGATTGAATTGGATGATGATCATCATCCATTATGTACTGTACGCTAGAAGGAGGATATCGTATGACCCAAGTGGTTGTAGGCGAAAATGAAGGAATTGAGTCAGCACTGCGCCGATTTAAGCGGCAAGTGTCTAAAGCGGGAATTTTTGCAGATATGAAGCGCTTGCGTCACTATGAGACGCCGATTGAAAAGAAAAAGCGCAAAGCGGTGGCTAGACGGCGTAAGCGGAGAGTCCGCTAAGCCATTTCTCAATTTCTTTTCATGCAACCAGACATCCCAATGGGGGTGTCATTTTGTCTAGTCGCAAACACGATAAAGTTTAGGATGTCATATCATGTCCGGTTGAATACCCATAATTAGGGAGAGCCCCTACACATCCACGCGCCAAGCTTCACTCTAGTTTTATAACAATCCCACAAAATGGAGGGGTCCCTGACCACTAATTAACTCCAAGACTAACGCCAGAAAGCCAATCATCGCTAAACGACCATTCCACACTTCCGCCGCCGTTGTCATACCCCATTCCCAACGTTCTTGGGGATACAGTTTAACTTTTTTGCTAGGACGTACCACTTCGGCAAATGTTCGAGGCGGCGTGTTTAAAGCGTCTACAACTAAAGTGGCGAGGGATTCAATAAAAACGGGATGGGTATTCAGGGCGGGAACTCGCTGGAAGTTATGAACTCCGGCTTCTTCGGCGATTTCCCGATACTCAATATCGACTTCTTGGAGTGTTTCGATATGTTCAGAGACAAAGCTAATTGGAACAACCAATAAGTCTTTGACGCCTTGATGCCCTAACTCTTGTAGTGCATTTTCAGTATAGGGTTGCAGCCACTCCACCGGTCCTACCCGGCTTTGATACGCCAAGGTATGAGGGTTAGGACGGTTGAGGGTCTGCATGATTAGCGCCGTGCAATGCTCAATCTCTTGTTGGTAGGGATCTCCAGCTTCTGTAACATAGCTGCTAGGAACACCATGGGCGCTGAAGAATATATGAACAGCGTCAGGATGATCAAATCGTTGTTGCAGTTCCTGGTCAATTAAATCCGCCATGGCTTGCAGATAGCCCGGTTCTTGATACCAAGAGGGAATGACCGTGTATTCGATTTGGTTGAGTTTAGCATCGTCCTGCCAAAGTTGTTCCAGCAGCCGGAAACTAGAACCACTGGTACTGATGGAAAATTGTGGGTATAGGGGTAAAATAACCAGGTGTTCAATGCGATCGCGTTTGACGTGGGAGATCGCTTCTTCGGTGAAGGGATGCCAGTAACGCATACCTACATAGATATTTGCCTCTTGCCCCTGCTGCTTTAACGTCTCCTGTAAAGCTTGGGCTTGGGCTTCAGTGATGTGCCGCAGGGGTGAACCTCCACCAATTTGGCGATAATTCTCTTGCGACTTCTTTGCCCGCATTGTCGAGATTAACCAAGCCAATGGCTTTTGCATCCACGAAAATGGCAGGCGAATAATTTCGGGATCGGCAAATAGATTAAAAAGAAAGGGACGGACATCCTCTAAATTATCCGGTCCACCTAAATTAAGTAATAATACCCCAACACGACCCATAGCGACCACGGCATTCCAAATATTTCATATTTGTTACTGATTTTAACAATATATGCTGGTAATGGTCTGTGTTTTCCGGAAAAAATCTAGATTGTTGATCCTAAGCAGAACCATGGCAACCGTATTAAGACCCTTGAGTTATAAGTATCAGTGGCTCTATGACACGATTTCTCGATTAGCCGCCACCAGTGTAGGTGGAGTACGGCGATTCCACCATCTGCCTTTGCAAGGCTTAACAATTGACTCAGAAACCCAAGTGTTAGACCTATGCTGCGGCGGGGGTCAGGCGACCCGCTTTCTGGTGGAGTATTCCCAGAATGTCACGGGGCTGGATGTCTCACCCTTATCGCTGCAACGCGCCGAAAAAAATGTACCTCAAGCCAAGTATATAGAAGCTTTTGCCGAGGATATGCCGTTTTCGGACAATCAGTTTGACCTTGCGCATACCAGTGTAGCACTCCATGAGATGCCGCCGTCAGTGTTACAGCAAATTCTTAAGGAAGTGTATCGGGTGCTGAAACCGGGGGGTGTGTTTGCGCTGGTGGATTTCCACAAGCCGACTAATAGTTTATTTATGCCGGGAGTTGCCCTGTTTCTCTGGTTATTTGAAACGGAAACGGCTTGGCAGTTATTGGAGACAGATTTGGTAGGATTGCTGAAGCAGACAGGGTTTGCATCCTGTGAACAGCACCTCCATGCGGGGGGAAGTTTGCAGGTGATTCAGGCGAAGAAGTGAGTAGGAAAAGCCGAGTTTGTAGGGGCGGGTTTAGGGACTTTCGCCCAGGCTATGGATGGTAACGTTTGTACAAAACCCGCCCTGACCTGACCCTTGAACCCCTAATATTATAACCCAGTCCGCGAAGGCGGACTTCGTTTGTGTAGCCGCGATTTCAATCGCCCCGAACTGGATAATCTGGACTTATCTTCTCACGTCGTATACTCAGCATTAATTTTCACATAGTCATAACTCAAATCACAGCCCCACGCCTTACCCGTACCCGACTCATTGCCAATACTCACCGAAATTAAAACCGTATCTTCTTTCAAATACGCCCCAGTCGCGGCATTTTTCAAATAAGTACTCGCTGCATCTCGGTCAAAGGGTAAAGGTTGACCCTTGTCCATTAGCACAAAATCTCCCATCTGAATCCGCAAGGCTTCCTGGGAAAAAGGTACACCTGCACGCCCCGCTGCGCCCGCTATTCTCCCCCAGTTGGGATCACGACCAAATATGGCAGATTTAACCAGGGATGAACCCGCAATCGTTCGGGCAATTTGACGCGCTGCTTGATCATTGGGTGCGCCTGTAACCTGTACTTCCATCAAACACGTCGCCCCTTCCCCATCTCGGGCGATCGCCTTGGCTAAATGTTGGCATACCCCTGTCAGCATTGCCTCTAGCTTTTCAGCATGGGGTCCCATTTCCGTAATCGCTGAGGTGCGAGATTGACCATTCGCCAAGGCAATCAGGGTATCGTTGGTACTGGTATCCCCATCGACGGTAATTTGATTAAAGCTTTTATCCGCCGCCCGACTTAACATTTTTTGCCACAAAGACGTGGAAACCACCGCATCACAGGTAATAAATGCCAACAGTGTTGCCATATTCGGGTGAATCATCCCTGAACCCTTGGCAATCCCCCCAATCCGCACGGGGCGATCGTCAATCGTGGTTTCCAAGGCAATGGATTTTGCCACTAAATCTGTAGTAATAATCGCTTGGGCGGCAGCATTGGAACCCAGTTCTGATAAGCCTTCCACCAATTGAGGAATTCCAGCAAGAAGGGCATCCATGGGAATACGTTGTCCAATCACACCCGTGGAACCTAGTAGTATAGACTCTGGAGCAATCGTTAGGGCTTGTGCTAATGCTTGTGCCGAGTTCATTGCATCCTGCCACCCTGCTTCCCCGGTTGCCGCATTCGCTTGACCTGCGTTAATTAAAATAGCACGGGCGCTGGCTTTTTTTTGCAAACGCTGGCGACAATAGGTAACAGGTGCAGCACAAACCTGATTCTGGGTAAAGACTCCGGCGGCGATCGCCTCCACATCCGACACAATCAATGCCAAATCCGGCAGTCCTGAAGGCTTAAGTCCCGCCGCTATTCCAGAGGCGCGATATCCTTTCGGTGCGGTGACACCACCTGTAATTTCCTGCCAGTCTGACATGATTTGTCCCCCTCTACCCTAGTTGTTTCGAGTAGCGATTATATCAACTCTCAGGGGATATAAAGCAATAAAAAAGAGAGCCACTCAAAGGACTCTCCCAATTATCAGGGTGCATCTATCTATCACACTATATCATTTTTGATGATAGGGGTGTCACCCCCTTTTCTAAAATTTTTGGCTAACCTCAGCTAGATTCGTTCGTAGTCAGCGGTTCAGTGCCGGTTCGTAGTAGCGCTATCTTCGCCGATGCTGACCACTCCTCCTCAGATAGATGTTCTGACCCAGTTGAGCATGTGAAAGTGATGGCAGTCACAAGGATAATCACAATGGCTCAATTAAACCAACAAAAGTGCGAAGCTTGCACCAAGAATTCATCCCCCGTTAGCCAAGAGGAGATCGCCCAACTTAAACCGGAAATCCCCGACTGGAACTTAATTCAGCCAGAAGGGGAAGCCCACTTAGAACGGTCTTATAAATTTCCCGACTTCAAAACAGCGCTCACTTTTACCAACCGTGTGGGTGAAATTGCCGAAGCACAAGGACATCACCCCGCTATATTAACCGAATATGGTAAAGTCACTGTAACCTGGTGGACTCATGCCATCTCCGGCTTGCATAAAAACGACTTTATCATGGCGGCAAAGACGGATGATATCGCCACCCAGATGGCTGGATGAAGTGCTGGGGTATAAGGGAGATGGGGAAGCTGGGGAAGATTCACTTGATCATATCGTCATACTTTGCCTTGATGTCCCTAACCCGCCCCGTCTACATGATGTATTCCCTGTTCCCTGTTCCCTTTTCTTTGACAAATGACAAAACAACCCCTTCCCCCCTAGAATGAGACAAATCAGGAGTTCCCTAACTTTATAATCATCGAAGAATTATGACTCATCGCCCTATTATCCTCGGTATTGTCGGTGATAGCGCTGCTGGCAAAACAACGCTAACACGAGGAATTGCTCAAATCTTGGGCGAAGATGAAGTCACAATCCTCTGTACCGATGATTACCACCGCTACGATCGCCAACAACGGGCGCAAAAATCGATTTCAGCCCTCCATCCCGACTGTAACTATCTGGATATCATGCAGCAGCACCTGAATCTGCTGCGAACGGGACAATCGATTCTCAAACCGATTTACAACCATAACACTGGCACCTTTGAACCCCCGGAGTACATCCAACCCCGCCGATTTGTCATTGTTGAAGGATTACTCGGTTATTCGACTCGTCTAGCGCGTGAGTGCTTCGATGTCAAGGTATTTTTAGCCCCACCGGAATCGCTGCGGAGTGAGTGGAAAGTTAAGCGGGATACGCGCAAGCGAGGGTATACAGAGGAACAGGTACTCGAACAGTTGAGAAAACGGGAAATGGATTCGGAGGACTTTATCCGTCCCCAGCGCAAGTGGTCAGATATTGTCGTCAGTTTCTATCCCCCGGACGAATTATCCGAAGAACCGAGTGATTTAATGCTGAATGTACGGTTAGTCCTGAGACCGACAATTCCCCATCCAGACTTTACCCGACTCCTCAGTCCCAGCAAATCCCATCTGAGTACAGCCATTCGCCTAGAATTAGACCGAGATATGGGTAAACCCGTAGATGTTCTGGAAATCGATGGTCATGCGACAGAGGAACAGGTGCGGGAATTAGAACGGATTTTATGTAGCGAAATTCCCTACTTAGGTAAATACTGCACATTAGAAGGTGATCCCAATATTGGTAAGGTTACGGGAACAACGGGGGAAACACTCCAGAGTTATCCCTTAGCGCTAACCCAACTGTTGATTACCTATCACATGCTGAAAGCCGCACATATTTATCAGTCCAGTGAACCCGCCTTAACTTGACACCTTGAATGGGTGCCAGTCAGCAAGCTTTTATCCATAACGCTAGAAATTGCACTAAAATCGATCTTGACAAATGGCAAAACTAAGGTGAGACAGTGCCGACTCTTAAAGCCTCTCAATGGGGACTCGCTAAAATCAAGCAAGCCAGAAATGAAAAGGGGTGGAGTTGGAGTCTTGATGATGACGACACCTGCTTGCTTGAGGCTAGTCGAATACTGGAACCGGATAAACCGTGGTATACTGGCGGACCTTATGCCAATGGACTCTCCCAAGGGACATGGAAGCGGTTTTTAGCCGGACGACAACCCATTAGCGCTCATGCCTTTAAAGCATATTGTCACGTTTTAGGACTCAACTGGGAAGAAATTGTCGATCAAGGCAAGACGACGCCCTCCAATAGTCGTAGTCGCCAAGATTGGGGAGAAACCATTGACATCTCCATCTTTTACGGTCGCACAGGGGAACTGAAACAGCTAGACCAATGGATTGTCAAAGAACGCTGTCGCATTGTGGCACTCCTGGGAATGGGGGGAATCGGTAAAACCACCCTAGCGGCGAAGTTAGCTGAACAGGTGCAATCGTCCTTTGAATATGTTATATGGCGATCGCTACGTCATGCTTCACCCCTCGGTGATCTCCTGACTGAGGTGATTGACTTTTTATCCGAGGGTAAGGAACGAGAGTTACCCAATACCGTCAATGGTCAAATTTCGCGACTGATGGATTACTGCCAACGCCATCGCTGCTTGTTGCTCCTCGACGATGTGGAAACTATCATGAGTAGTGGCAGGTTAGCCGGACATTATCGAGACGGGTATCAAGACTATGGGGAACTGATTCGGCGCATGGCTGAAGAACGCCATCAAAGTTGCTTACTGCTGATTAGTCGGGAAAAACCGATAGAAATTGCCTCATTAGCCGGTGAAAAACTCCCCGTTCGCGAACTCAAACTCAAAGGCTTAAGTGCGGAGGATGCCAAACAAATTTTAGAAACTAAAGGATTTTCCTCCTTAAAGTCTAGCGCCGATGCCCTAATTCAACTTTATCGTGGGAATCCGTTAGCCTTAAAAATCATGGCGACAACAATCCAAGAAATATTTGACGGAAATATTTCTGAATTTTTAGAGCAAAGTACCTTAATCATTGGTGATATTCTTCCCAATGTTTTTAATCAACAATTCCAGCGTTTATCTCCTTTAGAACAGGAAATTATTTATTGGTTGGCACTGGAAAATCAGCCCCTTTCTATCTCGGAATTAAAAGAGGCAATGAAGTTTTCGGTCACATCCTTATCGAAACTCCTTGCCGCGTTGGAATCGCTCAAACGCCGATCGCTGTTGGAAAAAGAACCCAATGCCGAAGCCAATGAAGCGATTTTCACCATTCAGCCGGCTCTGTTGAAGTATGCCACTAATCAATTTATTGAACAGGTTTGTCAGCACATTTTAACCGTTTGCCAAACGAAATCCGTCAGTCAACTGGGACTACTCAGGAGTCATGCCTTAGTCAAAGAACAGGTATCCGATGATCTGAAGAC
>CAZNNK010000106.1:0-11252 GCA_964574085.1 uncultured Coleofasciculus sp. | reverse complement strand
GCCTTCGAGCCTTGTCTCCACCAATAGTGTAAGTATTCAACTAGACATGATATAACCCCACCCAAATCAACGATTCAGATGGGGATAAATACGGCAAAACCTCAGTCGGTGAAACACTTTCTGAGGAACCTTTGTTGGGAACACACTGATGTTAGGGGATTACTTCTTTTGTTTGAGCTGTTTCAAGATTGAACCTATACCCAGGGAACCAATCGCGAGTAAGCCGCCGATTGTACCGGGTTCAGGAACTTCGGTTGCCGTAAACACAGCACCAGAGAATTTCAGATCCTCGTCTATTGTGTCACCTGCATCGAGCTTTGCCTGAACTTGATCAACGGTAGTATTGTTGATTTGGAAGGTGATGTTGCCCTGACCTTCAGAGATATCGTTAGAGGCACTGGTAAAGAATCCAGAAATTGCCACGTCTACGGCTACGTTAGCACCACTATCTTTTAGATCGTAGGTAGCCGTTTCCAGAGTGAAAATACTTTCGTCGTCTGTGATGGGGTCTACATCACCTTCAAAAACACCAACAACACCGGGAATTGGAGTGTTACCCAAGTCAAGAAAAGGAGTCTCTGCTGACAGGGGAGTAAACGAGAGAATACTACCTATGTTTGCCGAATTGAATACTTCAAAACTGGGATCACTACTCGTAATCGAAACTGGAGTGACGGGTTGGGGACTAAAGGTGAGGGAGTTCTTGCTGAATTTGACTATACTTTGGTCACTACCAAACGCACCAGAAGCTAACTGAAATTTACCAGTCAACGCAATGGCGTTTGCTTCACCAGCATTAGTCAACACACCAGCCGTGACTAAGGGAATTGTAGCCAATGAGCCAAGAATTGCTTTTTTCATACTATGGGGTACTCCTTTTGTTACTGCAAAATTTAGGGGACTGAGGGATTGCTAAGGGAAGCAGGGATATATTTCGATTTTCCTTTCTTCAAATTAACGTCTGGTTACTTAAGCTGTCTATAGTTACCTGTAAGGATTTGATGAACTCTTTACAAAGCTTTCATGAAGCTTCGCCTAAGTCTGGGCAATAAGATAATAGAAGTCAAGCCGGACAGCTTATAGGGTGTTTACTACAACCGCTATGTCAACTTCTAACCAACACTTGCTGAGTCTGATACCGTGACTATCCCTTGGGGTATGTCAAGAGACTATACGATTTCGTTTGTGATGGAGTTGCTGTTGCTACAACCCCTATGCAGCAGGTCGGAGATGATATATATTATGTAATGTAAATATCCTACCTTAATTGTATTACAGCCAGTGTGACTGTCATCACTCTTAAGTTCAATTTGACGATTCTCCACCTTGAGAGCCACCAACGATAAAGCGATCGCACCTTCATTTTCTCCAAAGGGGCGATCGCATCATGCGCTTCAAGGTTTGACAGTAGCTTTATATACAAAAAATTGGGGGTCTTGCTTTTGTTTTCCCCAATGTTTTTGTGTTTGAGCCAAAGGCTCTAGCTTATGGTCTTAAGCCTTGTTCTTTTTGCCAGCGCGGGTCAGAGCTAAGGAACCAGCGACTACTCCTAAACCTAGGATTGTGGCAGGTTCAGGAACCGCAACTTCGGCTGTAGCAATATTAATACCAGAGAAAGTAAGCCCATCTGGAAGACCTAGGGTTTCTCCCGATGCAAGAGCCGCTTCAACGTCAGCTTGGGGCTGATCGACTTGGAAAGTTAGGCTACCTGTGGCTATATATTCCGTACCTTGGCTTTCAAAAATGCCATCAAATGTCAATCCTAGATTTGTCAGGAAGGCATTCCCTCCTAAAAAGTCGTAGTCTGAAGCTATGCTGGTAAGCTTAATAACATCTAGTCCATCGGCACTTGTCGTATCGTCTGTTCCAAAATCTAGAAAAACAGGTGAGCCAGCAGGTGTAGAGCCAAGCAGTAAATCGGCGAATTTAATTTCGGCTTGAGTAAAACCCTGAGCAAAAACACCACTTGGTGTACCACCTACGTTTACTTGTGCGTTTCCATCGTCTGGATCGATAGACAGCAAGTTGCTGTCGAAAGTAAGCGTCGTATTAGGATCTTGTCCTTCAGAACTAAAGGAAATTGTACCTAAGTTAGCCGCGTTAGCTGCACCAGCGCTAGCCAATACACCAGCAGCCGCTAGGGGCAGTACAGCGAGTGCACCTAAAATTGCTTTTTTCATGAAATATACTCCTAATGACAGATCGATTGCGTGGTACTTAAGGAGTCTTGAGTCTGTGAGACTCTGACATTCAGATTACTTTTCTTTCCTTAAGCTAACTTCATACTACTCGACATGCCCAGAAGTATCTATAAAGCTATGATGAACTTTCTGTAAAGTTTTCATGAAGTTTAGTCCTGGGAGGCGAGACATCCTGCTATCGCCGGATTCCTTGGGATTAACGCTTCCTGGGGGTTAGAGATTTTTAATACGACACCAGTGACTGCACGCTTTGTGTGTGGATGCTTTACTTAAGCTAACAAAACTTTGTCAAGATCAGTTAAAGACCACTAATAGAGATTTTAGCTTAAATCGGCGAGAAGCCTATACCTGGGCTTTGAGTAAGGGTGGGTTTTGTCGCAATGTTATTAATTATACCTTTATTGAACGGCTAAACCTGCCCCGACGAGTCTCTATAGCCATGCGATCGCGGAAATACTCCTCATACAACTGACAGCTTACCACCACGCGATCGCCAACCCAACGCACTAACCCGAAACTGTGCAGCTTCACCATCTGGATTGGATCAAGTTCTACAGCGTCATTTGCCTTAAGCACCTGCTGATACGCCACCGCTAAATCTGGATACTGGCGCAGCCTCCATAAATGGCGATGCAAGTGATTCCCATAAATTCCTGTATTCGTCGCTACCGTTTCTCCGACCGATTTGAAACTTACCTGATGCTTGACCATTTCATAGAACATCAAACGCACCAAATAGGGAAACCCTCCCACTAACCGCATTAGCTGATCCAGTTCATCAGGTGACAAATAGAGTCCACAACGCTTTGCCAACTCGTAGACTTGTTCACGAGTAAACGGGGATAACTGAATCCCTAACCCCAAAGTCAACAGCGATTGATAGGTATGAAACCAACAATACCCCTCAGAGGAATGAACTAGCACTAAGCGCAGGTTTGAAAAGATGGGGATATCTTTAGTATCTTCTTGCCAGGAGTGTAATAATGCCAAAAAATCTGCCGCGATCGCCGGATACTCGAAGACTTGATTCACTTCATCAATGGCAATAACCAAGGGGCGATCGCTTTGTGCCAGCAAATATTCCTGGAAATAAAGCGTGCAGCTAACCAAACTGCCCATTGCTTCATCCCAATACTCATCCAGCTTCGGTTCTAATCTAAGCTGTCGTGCCACATTAGCACAAAGCCAGCGCAAAAAAGTCGCGATCGCACTAAACACCGTACTCTCCGCCTGATTTAAACTTAATCGTACCGTCCGATAGTTCTGCTTCTGGGCATCAGCCAGAATTCTTGCCATTAACGAGGTTTTCCCCATCTGCTGAGAACCCTGTAAACGCAGGATGGTGGCGGGTTGGCGGATTTGCTGACAGCCGTCTGATTCTATAGGCGATCGCTCTATATAATAGATAGAATTCAACGGAACTTGTCCCTCTGGTACGTCTAAAGGGACAACCTGCCTAGGTTTCCGGAACTTAGCCGTTGCCAAACCCTTGTCACTGAACAGAATTCGTTCGAGTACCGAGCGAAAATTCGTCTTATTAACTTTTTCCCCGCAGGCGTTTGAGAGTAAGTGCCATAACTTCGGCGCGACACCTTGCTTAATATAGTTGGCAGAATAACCATTCTCCTCAGCAATCTGGTCATACGTCTGAGGTTCATCCTGCCATGATGCCCACAGAATCGCTTTTTGAATATAACTTAGTGAATGACCAGTCTTGACAACCAGGAACGTATCAATGCATTCCAATACCTGGTCAATTGGACGATGCCCCTGTTTAATCATCCTATCTATGCCTTCTCAGCCTGTAGCATTATTACCGTTTAGGACCTGTCACGCCTTGTCAATTCATATAAGTTCATAAAATTTAGACGAGGATGACTCCCTCAACGTATCAATTTAGTCTATTGACAATTATATAATTTTATGCATTAAGCCCAGCTAGACGCGAATAAATAGTGACCTGTCTCTGACCAAGATATCAACTTTATAGATTGACAAATCTGGAAAATTGATTAAGTTGGTAACCGTGCAACATCCTATTGAGTTTGTCAACCCTCTTATTTAAAGAGTCTGTAAATTTTTGGAGACAGCGATTAAAGATTAGATAAAGCTGCGCTATTCAGCCGCACCAATTTTATGTCAAATTTATATATTGTTGATAGAGATTAGATTTGGCATCATAAAAAGTATAGATGGTAGGTTGTGAAACACCATAAAATTTATTCCTCAGTGTAACGGGGATAGGCTGGAAGAGAGGTCGCTGGTATTGATCCGCATTCTTGGCTAAAGCTATTAACTAAAAATCACTTTGGATTTGAGTGATTGTTAAGGCGTCGTAGCTGGAGCGATCGCCGTGATGAACGGGCGTCTAAAACTTCAATGGATTTAACCGGAATCCTAGGGATTTTCTCTGAAAAACTTAACCGATAAACACTGATCTGAACAGCTCAATTTGTCGGGGAGAGTTCCCAGAAGCATTATCCTTGTTTAGAAAACGGATTTAGATATCATGAAAATCCTGGTCGTTGAAGATAACTTAGACTTTGCCGAAGTGTTATTTGAATGTCTCACCTTTGAAGGCTATATCGTCGATGTAGTCACAAACGGTGCAGCGGCTTGGGAAAGGGCAGTAATCACTGAGTACGACTTGGTACTTTCTGATATCGAACTTCCCCAACTGGATGGGATAAGTCTGTGTAAAAAATTGCGTTATCATGGCTATCGTTTGCCTATATTCCTAATGACAGGTTTAGAACGAGATTTGCCAATAATCTTGACGAATGAAGCCAACGCTAATGCTTATTTTTTCAAACCCTTCAGTGTCCAAGAGTTATTAAAGCGGATTCAATCCCACTGTCTCTGTTGCTAAGTCAAACGTCTTTGGGGAGGAGTGAGTGGCTTTCTGTAAAATTTGTCCCGAATAACCACTGAAAAAAATCACAACGTCTGTATAGATCAGGGCTTTTGTTTGCCTCCCTACTTTAAAGAGTTTAACGTCAACCCATAAAAACCCTTTCAATTATCATGTGCATCACAGGTTCTCTTGCTGATTTTTCTCTACCGCAAGTGTTTTGTTTACTGGAAACCGGACATCAAAGCGGTTTGCTGACGCTGCATCCTGAGGGTACGGATCATACGTCCTCGAATCAAGCGTATTATATCTGGGTGTATCGGGGACAGCTTGTGGGAATGGCAAATTTGTTAGATCATCAAGGGTTAGTCTCCTTGATTGCCCAACAACGCTGGCTCAAGGATACCTGTCCATCTAGTCTCTTTGCTAAACTGACGAGATTATGTCCTCAGCATCAACCTTTGGGTTCTTATCTGAAAAAACAGGGTATTTTAACCAACCAACAACTCAAGTGGCTATTCCAAGTTCAAGTTCTTCAACCTTTATGTGATGTATTTCAACTTAAAGCAGGTCATTTTAGGTTTGATCATCATGTATCGCTACCGACAATAGAAATGACGGGTTTGAGTATATCGGCGACACTCGCCACATTGATGGGACTTAGAAATTTGCCAAGCTGGGATGCTTTGGCGGATCACTTACCTGATCCGGATATGGGTTTAGCTAGTTTAGGGACAGATCAGTCTGAGTATCCGTTAAATGACCTAGAGTGGCAAGTGTGGACATATACGGATTGCATGGTGTCTCTCAACTCCATCGCCCAATACCTACAGCTTCCCCTGAAAACAGTACAGCAGATTGCTTTTCGCTTAATTGCGATCGGTTTGGCGGAAGAGATGTCTCTAGCGGTAGAGGATTACTGTACTACCCCAACCATCGAGTCTCAATCATCAGGGTTACACCAAGATTCCTATCGGGAAGTTGTGAGTTATTCGTTTCTGCAACATTTACTAGGATTTTTAGTTCCTAAAGCGTCTTAGTGACTTAAGGCTGGTGGGCAATGCCCATCCTACGGTATATTAATAGTTTTGGCGACGACGCGATCGATAAGAGGCGCGAATCCGTCGTATCAGTGTTAATCCCAGGAAATAGCTACAAATTCCGCCAACCATCCCTACGGTAAAGCAGCCAACAAATAGCGTCCAGATAATCTCAGATCCTAACGCCTTGAACTCCTGCCAAGATCCCAGGCTAATATCGGTTAAGCTATTTTGTTGGAGTAGCCATTGACCGATATGGAAGTTAAACGCATAAATCGGCACATAAGTCAAGGGATTACTCACCCAAGTCCCAGCCGCCGCGATAATTTTATTGCCGCGAAAGATCAGCGCTAGACATATCCCTAAAATCGTTTGTAGTCCAAATAGAGGAAACAGTCCCGCAAACACACCACAGGCTAATCCGCGTGCGATCGCCTCTGGGGGTCCTTGTAGACGAATCAAGCGCCAGTAATAGTATTGTAAGCGCCGTCGGAAACTGGGTCTGACTTTGCGATTGCGATCAGGGGAAGGACGGATGGGTGCAGGTTTAACCTCTGATGATGAACGGTGGGGACGAGTTTGCAGGGAATTTCTAGACGACATACAGGCTAGAGCAGAAACAGTTACAACAAGGGTGGGACAGGATATACACTCATCCTAACCGACCTGTGCGATCGCGATCGAGTTCCATTCGTTGTCCTTTGTCATGAAGTAGTCGGACTGGTATTAAAGTTAACGGTTGAGATTAGGGAACAGGGAACAGGGAACAGGCAACAGTAAGGGTTTGAGGCTTGTTAACATTTCTTAGTACAGCGTACAGAATTTATGTCCAGGTACTTAGTCCTTTGTGATTAATTCCTCTTGCATAACTCATCATTATTTAGATCAGATAGTAATCGGTGAATCCACATAAATCGTCGGTTCATTCATTTTAAAGTTAATTCCATAAGCGAGTAACTGTTTGGAAATTTTATCATTAGCGAGTTCCAATAGGCGCTTACGTAATTGAATAGAGTTTTCGCTTGATCCAAGGATAAAAAAGGTGACTCTAGCCCGCGTGGAGTTCTCTTCCGGTGAGGGGATTAGGGTAATATTTGTACTGCCCGGATCGATACCGAATAAAGAATTCGTACTATCGGCAATAATTTGCTGAACTAAAGCCTTTTCTCGTTCTTCCAGGAGTTGAGAAAAATCCAAATAGAGTAATACCATCACCTTCTTGCCTCGGGTGACATTTTCGATTTCCCAATTTGCCATCGTTGAATTCGGAACAATCAAAAGTGTGCTTTTAGCCGCCGTGCGAATTTTTGTAGACCGCAAGCCAATCGATTCAACCCGACCAAACACCCCATCCGGTAAGCGAACATATTCTCCGGGAATAAAGGGACGGTCTAAGTAAAGAACAATCGTCCCCAAAAGCTGTTCCAAAGTCTTTTGTGCCGCAAAGGCGATCGCAATACCGCCAATCCCAAAACTGGCGAGTAAGCCGACTAAATTGACCTGTTGGCTTTGAGCAAATGCGACCACAGCAATAAATCCGATGATTACATTCGCTAGGGTCTCAAAGACCAGGAGTAATTCATCAACTTCTCGACCGAGTTTCCGCACTAATCCGATCCCATAGACTCGCACAAATTGGCGAAATAAGCGAGAGGCTAACCACGCCACACTCACAGTCACGGCTAAATCCATAAAGGGACGAAGGAAGTCATGCAGTCCCTGATATATTTCCAGCCAAGCTAGTGAGAATGAGAGTAAGATTAACGTGCCTGCAAATTTAAACGTTTGTTGGAGTGGAGCGATTAAATTATCATAAATTTCCGTTCCTAGCTGAAGTGAAAATCGATGAATAATCCAGCTTACCAGAATCGGCGTGTATCGACCTGCTAAAACGGAGAGAAGCGCAAAGATCAGGAAAATAACATAGTTGGGCAGATTTAAGGAGTATACAAACAGAGAAACATCACTAATCGTGTTAGGTATATCAGTTAAGTTCATCAGCGAGTATGGCTACTGGAGAAATCAGAATGCCTAGTACAAGAAGGCAGAAGTCCGAAGGCAGAGGGCAGAAGGCTATAAGGAACATAAGGTATGCTGCTTTTAGGGAGCTTGTTAACTGGTTAGTTATTTCTGCCGCGCTGGTCTAGACAGACACGACATATCGCATCTGTATTTTATATAATAAACTGTAATGCCTTTTATTTGAAAATTTAAACGAGCTCCATACAGAATAGCGAGCTCCATACAGAATAGCGAGCTCCATACAGAATAGCGAGTTCCATACAGAATAGCGAGCTCCATACAGAATAGCGAGCGAGACGCTCGCACTACAAGGATTTCGCCATTATTGACTATTAAGGTTTAAATGCCGAACCGCTTAGATCCTCAGAATCCTTGCATTTTTATTTCCGTGATACGTCCTATCGGACAGGCTTCGCGAGCGCAAAATCTTCCTGATTACTGGGGGTTAAAACTGTTGCCTGTTATAGCAGTCGCCAAGGCGATTAGGACAAAGCCCAACGCTGAAACCTTGACCAGTCAATCTTTTCCCTTGGAGCCTTCTGCCCTGGAGCCCTCTGCCTTTTGCTATACCTGTTGCCTACCCCCACCGCAAGACTCCCTACAGCAGACCCAACTTAGATCGTAATCGGTGAATCCACATTAATGGTTTGTTCTTCGATGTCAAAGGCAATACCATATTCCTTGAGTTGCTTGGTGATATTTTGTTTGGCAATATCCAGGACTTGACGCCGCAACTCCATCGAGAACTCACCAGAACCCAGGATAAAAAAGTTAATTTGGGCTTCCGTCATTCCCGGAGTTCCATCTTGGATAATATCTTTAAACGTGACATCTGTACTGCGAGAATCAATCCCAAAAATATCAATTGTGCTTTCTAAGATAACTTGGCGGATCAGCGATTTTTCTTGGTCGGGTATCGGACGATAGAAAATTAAGGAGATAATCGAAATTACCTTTTTAGCGCCCGTGAAGTTTTCGATACTGACCTGAGTTAGAGAACTATTGGGAATCACCATTAAGGTTCCTTTACCAGAGGTGCGGATTTTGGTAGACCGCAGTCCAATGGATTCGACTCTGCCAAATGTACCATCCGGTAGACCGATATAATCATCGACGACAAAGGGACGGTCAATATAAATTACAATCCCACCCAGTAGCTGTTCCAGGGTTTTTTGTGCCGCAAACGCCACCGCCAGTCCACCAATTCCCAAACTTGCCAACAAGCCAAAAATATTGATTTGATGAGTTTGGGCAAAGATAATGATGATGGTGACAATAATCAGTAAATTGACAACCAGTTTGGCAAGGAGTAATAATTCACTATTCACCTTGCGTCCACTTTGCAGGGTAGCGTTTAACAGATAGGCATCAAAAAACCGCTTGAATAAGCGAGAGCCTAACAAACTGGCGGTAATTGCTAAGGTGAGACTGATGGGGAGTTCCATCAGTTTGATGAATTCCCGTCTAGCGTAGGCGAGAAAAATAATATCGGTCAAGGTGAGACTCAGGACTAAGCCGATTAGTTCTTTTTCCGGTTGAATCACCTTAGGATAGATATCCTTGAACCGTTCCAGCAGCGAACCCAGCCAGCGAAAGGCAAACAAACCGCCCGCGATCGCGAAAATTCCGGCAAGGGCGAGTAAGATTAAGGTTTTCAGGATATCGAAATCCAGTAGTTCGGGTAAGGCATCCAGCATTCGGGATACTCCAATCTGTGGTCAGTCTCCTAGCCGCGCCTTGACTCTGGCAGAAGTTGGGAGGTTTAATGGCGTTATCGCTAGGGCTAAGAGTAGTTATTATAGGGGATATCCCCCCTTGCTGATGCATCTGCCGGAGCAAAACCGATGGAACCACCCCAAGCCAATAAATATTTTGATAGTAGAGACCGAGATCCTTGCCAACACAATGTTCCTTGGGTGGGTATAATTGGTGGCATGGGAACAGCAGCAGGTATCTATTTTGAACAGCTATTCCTTGAAGTTTGCAGTAGAAAATTACTTCATGAAGATCAAAGCTACCCACAGTGGGTATACTTTAATGCGAGTAATATACCTGACCGAACAAAAGCAATTCAAGGTGAAGCTCCTGACTGTACACCGGCTCTTATTAATGTGGCTCTCTTAGACGGGTTATGGCAAATTGGAGGCTGAGACCATTGAAATATCGTTGCTTCTGGGAATGGTGTTTCCAAAGTGGGATGCTCCCCTCGAATTGGAATTTTGGACTCACTTTGTCCGCGACTACAATACAATATGATTAGTTTGGAGTCGCAGTAGTGGTTAAAATGCCTTTTAAGTTTACCAATCATCATTTTCTGCATATCCGTATTCTATTAACATATTTCCCGCTAAACGTTTAAATAGGGCTTTTTCATCGTCATTCATTTTGACTTTCCACTTTCCTCTGGCATCAAAAATATCCTGATTTATCTGCCAATTCCGATATTGATTGTGAGTGTTTTGATCATACTTATTAGGTTTTGCTGTTTTGTAGTGATAGAATCTAATGTGTTTTTTGTTATATTGTTCAATGGCATTTTCATAACTCTCACCCATAAAATCTAAAATAGATGATATTGTTTTTTTGAAATCCACAATTATGTCTTCATATTTGACAAATAAACATTGTAAATGACCCTGATATCTATTAGCCAACTTATTAGCTTGAATCCACCTTTCAACTCCTCTTTCAAAATCAGACCGTTCTTTTATTGAACAGGCAACATCTCTGCCGTCTCGAAGAAGAATTATTACTTTTGCATTGGGTTTTAATTGGAAAATTTTTTCGATGTATAATACATGGTTTGGGGTTTTTTCTATCCACCTTACCTTTCCTTCTGCTAGGGTACGTTGATCAAATTCATCAAGCAATAATTGAGCTTCATCATTACTTTTCATTGCCAGACGACTCTCATAAGGTATAGCGTGTATTCGGGAATGTGCTCCTAGAATAGCCAATAATAAACTAGTTCCACTATGACCACAGCCTACAATAAAAGAAGGATCGCCTTCTAAGGTCTTGCCTTGGATTTGCTTATTGATAAAATATCGAATTTTCCGGCTGGATAATTCTCTTATTTGAAAACCTATTTTCAACAATTTAGAATAATTCATAACAGATGGCAGATTGTTGAAGTAC
>CAZNNK010000105.1:0-11259 GCA_964574085.1 uncultured Coleofasciculus sp. | reverse complement strand
GTTGTAAGGATTGTTACCCATCGCCGCCCCAGCTCCGGGCATGGGGTTGACAAAATAGGAGGGCTGTCCCCCAGGTTGATTGTAAGGATTGTTACCCATCGCCGCCCCAGCTCCAGGCATGGGGATAACAGTAGGCGTTTGGGTTCCAGATAGGGACTGTCCCCAAGTCATCGCCGCCCCAGTACCGGGCGTGGGGATAGGGTTAGGCGTTTGAGTAAACGAAGAGGGCTGTCCCCAGGTTTGGGTGTAGGGATTAACGCCCTGGGGTTGCACATTCGGTGAAACAACGGGAAAGGCAGGAAGTTGTCTGGAGTTAGATCCTGTAGACCCCAGCGGAATCGAGTTTGTTGGTACAGGGAGGGGAGATGAATTTTGTAACAGAGTCGGAAGCTGCGCCACCTTCACGTCCAAGGTATCCCTAAATCTGTTCCTAAACCGGACTGAGGTTTCAATGGCAAGGGGTTGGTTACAGGGGGTTGCATCTTGGCAATTCTGGTTAGAGGAACCTTCGGGAGTCAGAGGGTCTTCCTGAATCGTCAAGGGTTGGTGAGCAGCGTCTAATGCCAGTTCGGATAAACCTGACTGAGTTGATAGACTGGCTGGAATCGGGGGATTGGGGATAGAGGAAGCAATACTCTGGGAATACGCGCTACTTTCTGCGTCTTCTGTTCTCCCGGTTCCCCTATCTTTTGCCATATCAATGGGAGCAGGACTATCGTCATGACTCTGTTGCTCATCCTGTCTCGTTGAAACAGTTTGGTCAAGGGTTTCATCAGTTTTTGCTGCTATAGCACTAGGTTCAACCGCTACGATTGAAGGTGTAGACTTCAAGGTCGTCGATGGAAGAGTATCTCGCCTTGAGTGATTACCAACTGTGTGAGCAGACATGGGAGTCGTATCTGGATCGTAGCTGGGCGCCAACTCCCGTTGATGTAAGCGATCGCCCTTGGCTACTGGATTCCGAGATAAGCTGAAATCACCGGATGGTTTTGCTGCTCCAATATCTTGCCGATTGGCGACCTCTGAGTCCGATAGAGTTGCCTGAGCGGGTTTAATTTCAAGTAATCCTAGCGTCCAAAAAACGATAAGTGATCCAATACTAAGCAAATTAATCCATAGCAGCGGCTTAAGCAAGCCGAATCGTTGAGAATCAGGGACTATTAAGTTCATTACCGGAGTTCGTTTGACCGATTGAGGTTTGCCCTGCACCCTGTCGCCACTTTAGCAAAGGAATTAGTCCTTGGCGACTCCTATAACCTTGGTTGAATGAAGGTTGAATCTTGTTGTATTGATAACTGGGGATAGCCAGTGACGCTTTTTGGTGATCAACTTTCACCGGCTTGAACTAAAACCACTTGGTTACGCCTGAATTCCAGAAAATTGACAGATCAATTCATCCCCTAATTTTTAGGATACTCTGGACGCAACGGTTCAGCTAAGCACTAATCCCCACCCTAAAATTTTGCCAAGTCAATGATAGTTGACTCAACAATTCAAGGGAGTTAATTCAAGAAAGGTTTAGCGGTAAATAGAACGGTAAAAGCCAAGCCTGAATCCGTCCCCTAGTCATTTTACTCAAACGGACAAGGCATTGAGCGCCCAAACCCTTGAGTTACTAGTCCAGCGTTCGTTGCCAAAACAGCGATCGCGGTCTCATCAACCTCCTGTGATCAAAGGTTCAATCAGTTAACGGTGTTGGCGGGTGCAACACGATAACAGATGCAGACACTTTGACTTTACCGAGTGGATACTCATTTTGTAGACCGTATTTTCACGGATTTTTTGCTTCTCAAGCAAAAATTGCACCCCTGAATCCTTTTTAGCTACTCTGGCGATAGGTTCCCTAGGCAGTAATTTTTCATTCAGCGCGGGATGACTCGCCAGCCCATATCTAGTTTAATATGTCTGTTGAGAGAGGCTCCATAACCTTTGGGGAATTGGAGTGGCAAGTGAGCATTCCTCTACAACTACGCCTTAACTTCTCAGTTTTAACATATTGAAAGAATTTGCCAAGGGGAATCAGGGGATCAGGCTTTAGCCTGGGTGTAAGTATCTGAACATAAATGCTGTACACTTTACTAAGAAATGTTAACAAAGCTCAACCCCTTACTGTTGCCTGTTGCCTGTTGCCTAACGCTAATCTCCACCGTTAACTTTACTTTTGTCAGACTACTTAGTACATCTGGACAGGGGGAACTTCAGCTTAAAGAAGCGATCGCAGGGCAAAGGGCTAGCCATTTTCATTTTACTTACGCCGATTTATCACACTCTCGTTGTCGATACTGCCATGTCTTTTGTCCGAGAGCTGGAAACGTCCGAAGACCTGTGGGATGATATTAGCTATGTTGGGCGCACGTCATTGAATCGTTTTAGATTAGAGGTAATGATTCAAGAGGTCTGATTGTGGTCTTTGCTCAAACCAGTTCCCCAGATGTAGGAACAACTCGCCTCACGCTAGACGAGTATCGGGCGATGGAAGAAACCCACCCGGAACGTCATGAATACCGCAACGGAGAGATTATTACAATGTCGGGAGGTTCTGAAGCCCATAGTGCGATCGCTAGCAACTTATTAATTTACTTGGGGTTTTTGCTCAGAGATACCGATTTTCGTTTGTATAACAGCGACTTGCGAGTTTGGATTCCTGAATATCAGTGTGGGACTTATACTGATTTGATGGTGGTTAATGGCTTCCCAGAGTTCAATGGTGAGCGCAATGATGAAATTCTCAATCCTTTCCTGATTGTCGAAGTTCTATCGCCTTCTACGGAAGCCTATGATCGAGGTGAAAAGTTCAGAAAATATCGTTCTCTTGCTAGTTTTTGTGAATATCTGCTGGTGAGCCAAGCTGAACCCTACATTGAGCAGTATCATAATCTTGAGTCTAGCAGTAATGATCGCTGGCTGTGGCAAGTGTACTCTAACCTTGAGCAGGTGATCGTCCTGCACAGTTTAAACGTAGAAGTTCCCCTGTCTGAAATCTATCGTCGCATTAATTTTTAAGGGTTATTTCGGCGAACATGATATCAAACCCTTACACTTACAAAGGACGAATGACATAGCTTGCTTCTCGCTCTCGCGAGTTCTTCACCGTTCACGTTAATTATGTCCACCTACTTATAACCCAGCACTCTAATCTGCGATTAGAGTGCTGGAGGATGTCACGCGAAGGGAAACAACCAAACCCACCCTGATCAATCAACACCTAGACAATTAACGTCCGATGCCGACATAGCGGAACCCAGCGTCTTCTAACACTTTAGGATCAAGGAAATTACGACCATCAATCAGCACGGGATTATGCATCAGCTTCGCCATCTTGCCGTAATCTAGACTCTGGAACTGTTCCCAGTCGGTGACTAATACCAAAGCATCACAGCCATCTGCCAAGCGATCGGGATCACCTTCTACCTGCACACCAGATATACCGTGACTCATGCCACTGGATGAAATAATCGGATCATAAGCTTTAACTTTTGCGCCTAACCGATTAAGATTTTCAATCAGAATCAATGCGGGAGCATCGCGCATATCATCCGTATCCGGCTTAAAGGTTAATCCCAGAAGTCCCACCGTTTTACCTTTAAGGATTTTAAGTTCTTGCTGGAGTTTTTCGACGGCAATTAAGCGCTGACGTTGATTGACACTCACCGCCGCTTTCAACAGTTGAGCATCGAACCCATAATCATCCGCCGTATGAATCAAGGCGGAGACATCCTTAGGAAAGCAGGAACCGCCCCAACCAATCCCGGCTTGCAGAAATTTACCACCAATGCGAGTATCTAAACCAATCCCTTGGGCGACTTGAGTCACATCCGCGCCCACGCGATCGCAGATATTGGCGATTTCGTTAATGAAGCTAATTTTGGTAGCTAAAAAGGAATTGGAGGCATATTTGACCATCTCGGCTGAACTCAAATCCGTCACCACCACCGGAACCGGGGGTAGGGATTTATCTTCAGCGGGTTCACGCTTCACAATCGGCGCATAGAGTTCCTGCATCATCGAAATAGCGCGATCGCTATTACTCCCCAACACGATGCGATCGGGGTTAAAGGTATCATAAATCGCTGATCCTTCCCGCAAAAACTCCGGATTACTCACCACATCAAACTCAACGCTTGTGTCTGACGGTGTACCTCCAGAGGACTTCTGGTGATCAGCCACACCATCCATGACAATCATGCGTACCCAATCCCCAGAACCAATGGGTACCGTTGACTTATTCACAATCACCTTATAGCCTCCATTCAGGTGAGTGCCAATCCCACGGGCGACGGCTTCCACATAGCGAGTATCACTTTCACCATTGGGTAACGCGGGCGTTCCCACCGCAATAAACAGAATTTCGCCATGAGCGACACCCTTCGCCAAATCTGAGGTAAACTCCAAACTGCCCGCTTTACTGCAAGCCTGCATCAGTTCAGATAATCCCGGTTCATAGATGGGCGACTGTCCAGATTTCATTAACTTGACTTTTTCCTCATTGTTATCCACACAGATAACATGGTGTCCGATATGGGCTAAGCACACCCCGGTTACTAAGCCAACATATCCAGTACCAATAACACAAACGCGCATGAGCTGATCCTCTCTGGTAGATGGTAGAACTCAGGGCTATCTAGCGGATTGATTCGTGTGCTAGTAAGTCCCCTTGAGTTAATACTGTAGTCGCTTAACGGGAAACCAGGGAATATCCTTCTTCGGTTAAGCGATCGCGAAAATCGTCTATTGTCGTTTTTAACCCCTCCTGTAAAGGTATAGTCGGTTGCCAACCCAATAACGTCTTCGCTTTCGTAATATCCGGGCGGCGACGTTGCGGGTCATCTTTCGGTAAGTCCTTAAAGATAATTTCCGTATCCGGATTCACCATATTTTGCACCGCTTGCGCCAGTTGTAAAATTGTATACTCATCCGGATTCCCCAGATTAATCGGTCCGGTATGCTCATTATTCATCAACCGAATTAATCCTTCAACTAAATCCGACACATAACAGAAACTGCGAGTTTGTGAACCCTTGCCATACACCGTTAGGGGTTCACCCTTGAGCGCTTGCACCACAAAATTACTCACCACACGCCCATCATTTTCCAGCATCCGAGATCCGTAGGTATTAAAAATGCGAGCGACCCGAATTTCCACACCATTTTGGAGATGGTAATCAAACGCCAGTGTTTCCGCTACTCGCTTCCCTTCGTCGTAACAGTTGCCGCAAAACGCAACTCGTCCATGGCGACGCACACACACCACATGATTCTGCACATTAACGCAGTAAACATTGCCAGCATATCGAAATGGTTCTGGGGTGACTAAATGAGCGTCTTTCGCTGGTCGAATATTCACCCGATATAAATCACGACCCACCGCATGAGACACAACAGACGCCGCATAGCCGCAACGCATGGCTAATTCTTGGACATCATCAGCCAGTTGTTTGGATTTGGTGTAATAAACATAGCCATCTCCGCGCTGGGAACCATCTCCCATCATTAGCGCCTTAAACAAAATCAGCGACTGACGCTTGGATAACGATAAAAACTGGCGCGGAATATATTTCTCACCCGATTTACCCAGAGGGAGTAAAATTTCTGCCAGTTGTTTACTACAAATCCGAAATTGGTGGTCATCCGATGAGAAAAATTTAAACCCAAGGTTGGTTAAACAGTGGGTGATTTTAGCTCGACCCTCTGGATTTTCTTGGGCAATCAGGATGTTATAGTCAGCCACATCATAGTCACGTCCACCGACAACCCGCCCTCGTCGTCGGACATGAACGCAGCCTTCAGAAATGTAGTAACCGAGGAATTCTAACCAATCATCCATCCGAATTCGCTCAACGCTCACCTTAGCATTTTTCGGTGCAGTTCCCAGTTCAAACCATTCGGGTTCTTCTCCCTGAAATTCACCCCCGGTAGGGACACGCCAAGAATGCCAATGTCGGTCTTCATCTGCACGCAAAAATTGCAATTTTCCGGTTTTACTGCGTACATACATCCAATGATTGGGTGTTACACACAGATCGAATTTAGCATTGGCAAACCGGAGCAAATTGCCCACGTAAGGCTGCACAATATACTCATCTGGGACGTGATACTCGACTTGATTATCGGGATTAAGAGTCGCCACTCGCACCCCTGGCTGTAATTGGGGAAAAGGAACCCAGCCATGTTCCGTTAAAATTTCAGTTTCAGCGTCATAACAACTGCGCGGTCCAATTGGATTAACATTTCCTCGATATTCTTCGGGTTGAGGATGGACTTCTGGGTCACCGTAGACTTCCGAAGTTGAAGCCAATAAAAATCTTGCCCCTATCCGCTTGGCTAACCCCAACATATAGAGGGTACCAATGACATTCGTTTTAATCGTCTTGACAGGATTGTATTGATAGTGTACTGGCGAAGCCGGACAAGCCAGATGGTAAATTTGGTCAACCTCTAACCGAATCGGTTCCGTAATATCGTGACGGATCAGTTCAAAGTAAGGATGATTCAGCCATTTGACGATATTTCGCTTCGTGCCAGTATAGAAGTTATCCAGACAGAGAACTTCATGACCTGCTTCCATTAACCGATCAACAAGATGGGAACCAATAAAACCAGCACCACCTGTAACTAGAATTCTCATAGGTTTTTCCGAATAGAGCGATCGCGTAAGCTTAGTGCGGTAAAGTAGCAAGCTCTACCATGTTACATTGAAACCCATATTGGCAAGTCCTTGCCATGCTGAAAATCGCTTAATTCCTTTCAGGATGTGAAATTGAGACAAATTCAACGCCCAACTCCTGACAATCGCTCTTGCCTGTGGTTATGATATTGGTTGAACTTTCTTAACACAACTAGATCTTGGGCAAACGAACGCGGTTTAGGGTGCATGATTTGAGCGTTGACGTGCCATACCTCAAGAGTTTTAGCTGATTCGCTGGCAAAACTGTCAAATTGATTTGGGGTTAAAAGCTTTCACTCGATCACACGCAGATCGAAGTGAAGCTGTAACCTGGCACAACGTTGCTGGGAGATTCCCCTGAGTAATCCTCTGGCAATTTTTCCGTCAGAGACATTAACTTCGGTGCTTAAGTTGTATCTACCTGCTTGAATTATGCTGCTAGAGACGTTAAACTCACCCGAGTCTGTCCTCGCTCCAACTGATACATTTAGTACCGGGAAGCTAGAACTGTGGTTTCAGCCCGTTTATCACACTCAGACTGGTGCGGTATTACACAATGAAATACTCCTACGTTGGCGAGATGAAACCGGAAATCTGCACTTACCCCAGGAATTCTTACCTACGTTGTCGGATACCGGACAACTGCAAAAGGCTGATCGTGCGGTCATTCGCAAGGCAATAGAACTCTTAGCGGAACAGCCGGATCGATGCCTGTCGATTAATCTTTCGGGAGAGGGATTAAATAACTTTGAACTGATCGAATATATCGAAACACTTCTGGATCAGTCAGGAGTTGACCCGAAGCAACTAAGTTGTGAGCTAACCGAATCGACCATCGCCAAAGATTTTCCCACAATTCGGGCATTTGTCCGCGAACTCAAAAGTCTCGGTTGTGCGATCGTCCTGGATAACTTTGCCAGTCGCGAATTAACGCTGTTCCAATGCCAACAACTGGCGGTTGATTTGGTTAAAGTGGATGGTCAACTGATCCAACGCCTAAAAACAGAACCGAGTAGTCGCGTCTTAACCAAAGCCATTCTCGAAGGCATTCAGGCGCTGAGTCAGGTGACGGCTAAATTTGTCAGCGATGCGGTTACCCTATCACTGGTGGAAGAAGTGGGGATTGATTTAGTCCAAGGACACCATCTTAAAACCCCTAGTCCAGCACCCGATTGGACAGAACTGGTTCGCCCAGAGGAGGAACAGGATTCACCCACGACGGAAACCCAAAAACCCACTCAATCCTGGCGTTTCCTGGTGGGAACGGGGTTTGTTCTGCTGGGATTAGGCGCAGTTGGAATGGGGATTGCCTCCATTGGCTATCGCCTCAGTCACTTAGTTGTAGACGGTGGCACGATTAATGGGCGAATTGTGCGACTACAAGCGCCAACCACGGGTAATATTCAAGCATTTTACGCCCAGCCAGGGGTGGTTGTTAAATCAGGACAACTTCTCGCTCGGATTAGCCAAGAACCCAGTCCCCAAGAACAAGAAGCCCTACTCCGCCTAGAACGCGCCCAAGAACAAGAACAAATCCGCAATCAGCTTGAAAGCCTCGAATTACAAGGACAGATTCAGGTTAATGCTACTCAGCTAGCATCGGCAAAACAGTCCCTAGCATTACTAAAAACGCAGTTACAGCAGCTAGAACGTCGAGACCAAGCTGTGCGCCAAGTGGATGTACAACTGGGCTTAGACTCCGTTAAGGAACAGCAAGCTGTAGTTCAAGCCGCACAGGCAAAAGCCGAAGCTGCCCGATTAGATTATCAACGGTATCAAACCCTATTAGAAGCAGGGGGTGTATCCGCACAGGAAACGGATCAGTTGCGCTTAGTCTGGCAATCGGCACAAGCCGAAGTCCAGCAAGCCCAATCTGTGCTGGATGCGACACAAAAGGCAGTCAATGCTGCCCAAGCAGGTATTGCTCGCAGTAATCGCAATAATATTATGGGCGGGGTTCTGTCTGACCAACGGATTAGTTTGCAGCAGACGATTCAACAGCAATCCGTTGTGGTGAATACGATGGAAGCGCAATTGGCTAAACTCAAGCAGCAGCTAAATAACAGCCAGTCTCTACAAAAAAATGCGCCTTCTTTAGTCAAGGATCTCAAACAACTGCAAAGCGAACGGAAAGTACAAAACGTGTCAGCGCCCTTTGCGGGTGTTGTCTACACAGCGGAACGAGAACAAGGCGAACAGGTTAATCAGTTAGAACCAATTGTTACGTTGCTTGATTGCAATAATCTGTGGGTAGAAACCGTAGTTAGTGCTGAACAAGCTAGTTCAATTAATACCGATAAACCTGTGACGGTAGGATTAGCCGGTTATGCCCAAACCGTCAAGGGTGAAATTGACCTGATTCAGCCAATTAGTAATATGCAACAGCTTAATAAGTTGACCCAGGTTCAAGCCCTACAGCCTGCGATTCCGCCTAAATTAGTGGGACAACCGTTAACCCGAATTACAGTAAGGATTCCACCGCCGCCGCAACATGAGAATTCCCAACAGTTTTGCGGATTGGGACAAGCGGCGAGGCTGACGTTTCCTAAGAAACTTTTTGGTAATCGTTGAATTGGGATTTATATCTCAATTTTTTTGGTCTGGATTCCCTTGATTGCACGCGGTTAGGGCGGGTTTTGCCCAAACGTTACCATCAATAGCCAAAATAAAGTTCCTAAACCCGCCCCTACACACAATTAAAGACGCGCTTTGGAAGCGTCTCTACATCCAAAAACTCTATGACTCGACTATTTCGTTGGCAAAACATCTCGTCCTATCTCAATTGGTTCGCCCTGCTGTGTCTTTCCGGCTTCGGTTTTACGGGCTTTTACCTGCTGCGTCACCCCGAACGATTAGACCTATTAGGCATATCCGGTTTAATTAGTATGGGACTAATCGGCATTTGGCGATGGTCATGGTGGGCGCTGCAAGTGATTCGTTCCCGGATTTATCTACATTGGGTTTTTCCCCGATGGCGCAAGCAAGCCGATCGCATCCCCCTGGATAAGTTACCGCCTGTTTGCTTATTAGTCCCAACCTATAAGGAAAAACCCTGGATCACGGAACGAGTCTTCCGGGTGATCGCCCAAGAAGCCCAAAGCCTTTCTCACCCTCTGACACTTCTAGTTACCAGTAGCAGTGATCAGGAAAATGCTGCCATTTTAAAGGTACTTAAATCTGTTGACCCGGAACTCAGTTGTATTCGCCTGATCCAAATGGTACAAACCGGGGAAGGGAAGCGCAAAGCCATGGCGGATGGATTACGAGAATTAGCGCGTTTAAATCTATCCCAAAATGCCGTTGTTGGGTTAATGGATGGCGATTCTGAACTAACACCTGAAACCTTACGTCGCTGTTTGTCATTTTTCCGCCTCTTTCCCAAAATGGGGGCGTTGACGACGGATGAGTTACCGATTGTTGAGGGATCATATCTATTTTCTGAATGGTTCCATTTACGCCTATCCCAGCGTCATTATCAAATGTGTTCGGTGTCCCTGTCGCAAAAGGTGATGTGTTTGACGGGACGCTTTTCCTTATTTCGGGCGGAGGCGGCGCTACATCCCACATTTGCGGATCAGTTAGAACTGGATACGTTGGATGATTGGTTGTGGGGACGGTTTAAATTCCTCTCTGGTGACGATAAAACGACATGGTATTGGTTACTGCGTCGGGGTTACGATATGTTGTATATCCCCGATGTGATTGTCTATTCCATTGAGACGATTTCTGGGTCATTAATTGATCGCGCTTACCAGAATATGCGTCGCTGGTATGGGAATATGCTGCGGAACAGCGATCGCGCGATCGGTTTGGGTCCAGGTAAGGCGGGATGGTTTATGTGGTACTGTCTCCTGGATCAACGGATTAGTTACTGGACGACTTTGATCACACCAGGTTCGTTATCAATTTGTTTGGTTCAAGGGTATTGGTTAGTCGCCGGAGTCATTCTCTGTTGGATTCTTTGTACTCGACCGATCATTTTAACCATCATTTTCTGGGGACGACAATCTCGGCTTAAACCGATTCATTTACCTGTATTTTTAATCGCCCAATGGAGTTCCTGTATTATCAAAATCTGGACTCAGATGAACCTTGCCCAACAAAAGTGGTCGAATCGAGGAAATCAAAGTATCTCCGCCGCCGGATCGGGTTGGGAACGGTTGGTTAAAGTGAGTGTGTCTCGTTTTCTTTATGTTTCCCAGTTATTTGGTTTTGTGATTATTTTATGTTGGTTTGCCAGCCTTCTCAGTCCCTTACAAGATGTGACAGGTTTATGGTCAAATAGTACCTGGGCGATGAGTCAATCGGTTCCCCCTCAAATTATTGAAGCGATTGATCATGGAATTATTCCCAATGATGGTCAAGATGATGCCAAATCCCTTCAGGCATTAATTAATCGTTTGTCTGGTGAAAACCCAGTACAGATTAATTTGCCGATTGGTGAAATTGACTTATTTTATCCCATCGAAATTAATCGCAGTCACACGATGATTAAAGGGCAAGGGATGCGGCGAACGATTTTACAAGCACATATCAGTCACTCTGAGACAGAAGCCGTTCTGGTCATTCGCCCCCGTGAACATCATTTGACCGAA
>CAZNNK010000104.1:0-11288 GCA_964574085.1 uncultured Coleofasciculus sp. | reverse complement strand
GTGGTACAGTGATGACGCTAAACAACCTGGCGGGTTTAGTGGGTAGTTCAATACCGCTTGCCCTGGGTTGGGTTGCTCAACACTATGGTTTGCCACAGACGATGTGGATGTTACTCGCAGCGCCTATAGCCTTGCTGATTGGGCTTTTTGTGGAATAAGTTGTAGGTTGAAAGGGTTAGCTTTTTCGATTATAACGTTAGCTAAAGATTTTATAATAACCAGGTGTTAAGCGAAAATTAATTCGATCTTAATTTCAAGAAGCCCCAATAAAACTTACAGTTATTTGTTTAAAGCTTATATTAAACCAATTACAAAAACAGAATGGCATTGTTATAATTAATTTAATCAAAACTAATAAAAATCATCGCAACTAAACCTCAATCCCTCACCAAGTCAATCAAGTGCATCAAACTCCTAATTTGAGTAAACCCTAAACAACTGAATTAGAATTGTGCTTATTCAACAATTAGATAGGCTGACGCTCGATTCAACCTTGGCTCACCTCCCTAGCCATGACTTTCAAGTTGAATTAACCACATTAGGTCAGGTTGTCTCACAAGAATTCCAACAGCATCCAGAACTACCCGGCGTCATAATTACAGATGCCAATCAAATGATCGGTGTGATTTCCAGAACCCAATTCTTTGAGTGGCTCAGTCGCCCCTACGGGTTAGAAACGTTCCTCAAACGCCCGATTCACTCATTGTGGAAGATGATTGCTAAAACTGAAGGGATTTTCAACACCGAAAAATTAGCCGAAAAGTACCTGCTGCTGAGTAACACTTGCTCCATAGAAAAAGCCGTAAACTTAGCGCTCAATCGTCCCGCATCGTTAGCTTATGAGCCGATTATGATTAAATGGGAAGATGGGCAGCGGCGGTTGCTGAATATGCAGGCGTTGCTTTTAGCTCAATCCCGCTTATTCGCCCTAGCCAAAGACGCGGCTGATGCAGGGAACAGGGCAAAAAGTGAATTTTTAGCTAACATGAGTCATGAACTGCTCACGCCTCTGAGTACTATCCTCGGTTTCACCCAACTGATGAGCCGCGAATTATCCCTTTCTCCTGAACACCAGCACTATTTAGGTGTGATTCAGCATTCAGGCGAACATCTGTCGGAATTGCTAGATCAGATTCTGTTGGGGAAAAAAACCACATCGGCGTTTGATAGTCAGGTAGCTATTGCCAACGCTGATAAAATTCAGACCTCTCAACAAAATCGCCAGGTGATTAGACTAGCACCGGATCAACCCCACTATCGGATTTTGCTGGTGGAACATCGTCCGCAGATGCGGATTTTTTTGGTTAAGATGCTGACATCTATTGGCTTTTGTGTTCGCGAAGCTGAAAATGGTCAGGAAGCAGTGGAAATTCGCTCCAGTTATTTGCCTCACCTGATTTTAATGAATATGCGAGTGCCGATAATGGATGGCTATCAAGCCACTCGCCGAATTCGCTCTGTTGAGAAGTTCCGCCGCAGCTTTTCTCAAGAACAAGCAACTGTGATTATTGGCTTGCTTGTTAGTGCTTCTGCTGAAGACAGTTCCCAGGTTTTATCAGTTGGCTGCAATGATTTTATCGGTCAGCCTTTCCGCGAGGAAGTGCTTTTGGAAAAAATCGCTCAACATTTAAGAGTTCGCTATCTGTTCCGTAGTCGTATTTGATTATAAGTAGACCCCAAACCCTTACAAATGACGTTCTCCACCGTTAAGTTTAATTGTGTTCACCTACTTACTACAATTTAAAGTGTGAAATATGGGCTATATCATAGTGGCAACGTTCAAGATAACTGTAGGCAACGCGATCGCCAGAATGATAGTCCACGCATTCTTTAAATAAACCTGCGGCTTTTGACCAGGAATGAAAATGATAGAACAGAACAGCTTGTTCAAACTTGGCTTTCGTGGCAATTTTGGCGTCTCGCAATTCAGGGGAGTCGGCTTCAAACACTTCAAATAAGCCAACCGCTTTGGTTTTTCCCTTCGCTTTCACTTGTCCGATAAATCGCACGTTGTATTCTAAGGGATTATTTAAACGTGCCAAGGTTTGATGGGTGATTAAAAACGACACTCCATACCGTTTAGTTAACCCTTCTACCCGTGAGGAAATGTTCACGGCATCCCCCATTGCTGTCCCATCCATACGCCCAAATCCCCCAACCGTACCTAACATTAACATGCCCGTATGCAAACCGATGCCAATTCGCAGCGATTGCAGATTCCTTTGTTGTCGAATTTGATTATATTTTTTTAACTCCTCCAGCATCGCGATCGCCCCTTTCACCGCATCATCAGCAGAATTCGGAAAAAGTGCCATAATCGCATCACCGATATATTTATCAATAAATCCGCCATGGTTTTGAATTTGCGGTTCCATATAACCCAGATACTCGTTAATAAAGGCAAAGTTTTCTGCTGGCGTCATCTGCTCGGAGATCGTGGTAAAATCGCGGATATCCGCAAATAAAACAGTCATTTCCCGTTCGACTTGATCGCCAAGTTCGACATCAACAATGCTCTCTTTATCTAAAAAGCTGAGAAACTGAGCAGGAATGAACCGCTCATACGCCGCATTTAGAGTGGTGATATTGTCATAGAGTTTGGCATTTTCCAAGGAAATAGCGGCTTGGGTGGCGAGGGTTCGCAATAATGCCATGCGCTGTTGGGTAAAGGCTCCCGTTGTCAGGTTATTTTCGAGATAGATAATGCCTTGCAATCTCCCTTGATTCATTAAAGGCGTGCAGGCGATCGCTAGACATTGATACTGTTGAATGTAGGGATCATTGGTGAAGTTATCTTCACGAGTCGCATCGTTTAAAACGACAGTTTTGCAAGTGCGGGCGACATAATGCACAATTTTTGAAGATAGCCGTTCAAACGTATCCAAAGGCAGCGATTGCAGTACGGAAACATCCTCCGAGTCGGCTTCCTTCGTGGCTTCGACAAGTAAACCCTTGCTACTTGGCAACATCAAGATTCCCCGTTGCGCTCCGGCATTTTCAACGAGAATATTCATTAAAGCGGCGAGTAATTTATCTAAAACGATTTCGCTGGAAATGGCATTGGTGGATTTGATCGTTGCGGCTAAATCTAAAATCGTACTATCGGTTGAGTCGCTTGTCGTGTAACCCTGAAAGGTTGCCGAAAGAGACGATGGCAAAGTGAGCGATCGCAAGACTTTCGGATATTTGACTTCTAACTCCTCGACTTTCCGTTTAGCGCCCCAAAGTTTATACCCATAATGGGCATTTTTTAGATAGAGTTTGCCAAACTCTGTCTTGCCTTTCGCCAACCAAAATTTCGCTGCCAATTCATTCGCTAATGCTTCATTTTGAATAAACTTGTTGTCCCGGGCAGAATCAATCGCCTGATCATATAACTCCATGGCGGCTAACTGATCGCCAGAAATCCGCGCCATTTCAGCGGCGATTAACCAATACTTGTGCAGGAAGTTTTCCGGGCAATTCTCTGCCCAGATTTTCATTTGCTGTTGATTGATTTCTAACTGCTGCCAGTAGTGCTTTTGGCTGTCTTCGGTTACCTGGGGATAAAGCGATGCCAAAATTAGTGAATAGTGAAAATTATATTCCGAGCCTTGGAAATGACCTAAAACAAAATCGATATAGTCTCCCGCCTCTAAAATTGCGGCTAAAGCCATCTCACACTCACCATAGAGATACAAGATTTGCGCTTTAAAAATATTAAACGTACACAGCCAAGCAAAACTATTATGGGCGCGACAGGTTTCCAGATAGTTAATGTCATTAAACTCCTGGTTATGAAACGCTAACTTATTATATGTCATTCCCCGTAAGTTCAATAACGCCAGTTGAAATCCCACGATCCCATCAATTGCCCACTGATTTTTGGTCTTTTCCATGAACTGTAAATAATTGGGCAATAGTTCGCTAATTTCCTTCAGGTTGACGCCTTGATAAAACAGGTAACGCAACTGATGTTCTAAGGCATATCCAGAGTGACGTAATTCTCCCGATGACAAACCCGCTTGATAGGACTCCTCGAAAATCTGTCTAGCCAATTTGATCGGCTTGACCCAATGATTCAAATGACCGGCGAAAATCAAACAAGCCGCACATTTTTGCAGCTGACTGTTGAAGCGCTCACTCAATTTTACCGCCACACAACCAAACTCGTAACCCGATTGATAATCTCCTAAAACAGAACCCAGGATAATTCCGTAAGTCACGTAGCCTTTGGCTGATTCGGGAATATTGCCATAGGTTAAAAAAAGATTCGCCATCTTGACGACAATAACGGCGTAGAGTTCCTGATCAAAAAAGTAAGCCGGAGGGTCAATATTTTCCAAAAGTTCCCCGATCATTTTCTGTTCAGGAATCGCAATTTCCGGTTCTGATAACAACGAGGCAATTGGGCGATCGCCTAACTTTTGTTTCGCCTGTTCGACTTCCCCCGCCAGCGCCGTTTTTAAGTCAGTTTTTGGTAAATCAACGCCAAACAACGCCAGTGCTTTTCGTCCGGTTTCAATTGCCTCTGAGTAGTTCGCCATCAGCGTGTATTGAAGAATCAGCAGTTTATAAATTTCGGCTTGATCCAGGGCTGATTTAACCTGGTTTAGAGTATAATAGATTAGGGTTTCAGACGCCTCAAAGTTACCGTTGAGATATTCAACAAAAATTCGTTCTTTATACAAGTTCAACGTCAAGTCATAATCCGTTGTCCATGCCTGTTCCGTTAAGCCTTCCATCCCGACCACTAAATAGTCTCTAGCGGCACTATAAGCGTTGGCAGCTTTGGCTTGTTTTCCAGCTAACAGATTTAATTGGACTAACTGCAACCGTTCTGTTTCATCGGTAATCAGTGACCGACTCGCATTCAATCGATCAACAATTTCAAAGATTTTTTCGCTGCGTTCTTGGCTATCAAGATGTGCCAACAATAGGCGACCTATCTTTAAATTCAAGTCTTGTTTTTGGCGATCGCTGAGCAAGGAATAGGCAGCCTGTTGAATCCGATCATGTCCAAATTTATAGGACTGAATCAGCAAATTTTCATCAGCGGCGGACAACGGAAAAATCAAGCCGCGTTCCAAGGCGACTTTTAACAACTCAAAGATGTCTTGAGCCGATTTCTGCTCAACCCAGGTGAGACGTTGTAAATTAAACTCGGCTCCACAACAAGCGGCGAGGGATAAAAGATTGCGGCTAGAAGAGGGTAATTTTTGCAGCTTCTCCACCATCAATTCTACGACATTATCCGTAAATCCCGTTCGTTCAATCGCAGCTATATCCCATTGCCAACGTCGCTGTTGACGATGAAAGTGCAGCAATTTTTCGCTATACAAGGCTTGTAAGAATTCATTGATAAAGAAGGGATTTCCGCCAGTTTTTTGCCAAACTAATCCAGCTAAATCGCCAACTGCTTTCGACTCCTGCTGGAGAGTATCACTGATTAAACAGGTAATTTGGTTGAGGGATAAAGGGCTTAACGTAACTTGCGTAATTGCGTCCCCCTTATTTTGCTGAAGTTTTCGCCGAGAAATTGCCAACGGATGACTGGCAGAAACCTCATTATCGCGATAGGCTCCTAAGAGTAAAAGATACTGGGTTTCACCTGCGAGTAAAATCCGTTCCATTAGTTTTAATGTCGCTAAATCCGCCCATTGCAAGTCATCGAGAAACATGGCTAACGGATGCTCACCACTACAAAAGGTGCGGATAAAATTCTCAAACACCAAGTTGAAACGATTTTGGGATTCGTTGGCACCTAATACCGGAACGGGCGGTTGTTGACCGATAATCAGTTCGACTTCGGGAATGACATCAATAATAATTTGTCCATTATTGCCCAACGCCTGCAATAGTTTGTCGCGCCAGACTTGCAATTGCGTCTCGGTTTCTCCTAGTAATTGCTCAACCAATCTGCGAAAAGCCGCGACGATAGCAGAATAGGGAATATTCCGTTGAAATTGGTCAAACTTTCCCGAAATAAAATACCCCCGACGTGCCGTAATCGGTTTGTAAAGTTCTTGCACGAGGCAGGATTTGCCGATACCAGAATATCCCGCCACTAACATCAGTTCGACGTTTCCGGTTTCGGACACTCGTTCAAAGGCAGCTAATAAGGCGGCAATTTCGGCGTCTCGTCCGTAGAGTTTTTGGGGAATTTGCAAGCGATCCGAACTATCCTGTTGACCAAGAGGAAAGGGGGTGAGGGTTCCCGTTCCGGCTAATTGTTTGAGGCAGATTTCTAAATCCGCTTTTAAGCCATAAGCACTTTGATAGCGATCCTCCGCATTTTTCGCCATCAATTTCATCACAATATCAAAAATGAATATCGGGTGTTGGCTGTTGGGTGTGGGGGGATGTTGGGCAATATGACAATGGACTAATTCCAGGGGATCAGTCGTGTCAAAGGGTAATGTTCCCGTCAGCATTTCATAGAAAGTGACTCCCAAGGAATAAAAATCCGTGCGATAATCTAACCCCCGATTCATTCTGCCTGTTTGTTCGGGAGAAATATAAGCCAGGGTTCCTTCTAAAACATGGGGATTTTTCAGTGTAGGATTTTCGCGACTCAGTTGGGTGGCAATGCCAAAGTCAATAATTTTGAGTTCCTCGGTTTCGGGATTGAAAACAATATTGGCGGGATTAATATCTTTGTGAATGATATGTTGGGCGTGAATTTGTCCTAAACTATCAGCAATGGCAATCGCCAGGACTAAAAATTCTTGTAGGGAAAGGGGTTCTCGCTGTTTCAGCCATTGTTTGAGGGAAATGCCGCCAAAGTCTTCCAGAACGATCACGTAGCTTCGTTGCCATTCTTCGAGACTATAGGCTTTGACGATACCCGGCGACTCTAAATGGCACGTCAGGTGATATTCTTGTTTATAGCGGCGAATTTGCTCGGCAGTGGGATAGTCTCGGTTGAGAAATTTGAGGATGACGGGTTGGCGATACGTCCTATCGGATACGCTAGCGCGATCGCGAATTCGACGAGCGCGATACACTTGCGAGTTCTCACTATCATGGATTTGCCGGAAATCTTCGTATCCCACCAGAGAAACCATGAATTTTCGGACTAGAGTTGAAAAATCAATATTCTGGTTTTAACATAAGTAGTCGGATAAAAGTAAACGGCGCTGTATGAAGTTTTGTAATGAGGGATTGACTGATGACACGAAAGGCTTAAATAGTGACATTTAACTCTTCACTGGGCACTTGCCTTAATCTAAGGAATAATCAGATGAACAGGATCAGATGTTCCACCCCGTCTTGAGTGGCTTGATTCATCACCTGATAGATCTGGGTATTATCCACGATATCTGTCCCCGGATACCAGGAACCCGCATACTCTGAGAACGACGCCGCACCTGCACCACGAGCGGACAAAGTTACCAGTTCATTGGTATGATTCGTGGTGTGGTAGGAGACTTCCCCATCCGGATACAGCCAGGGACTGCCATAGCTACCCTCCCCACTGGCTTCCACCTGCTGCGGTAAGTCACCTTTACCCAGTACCTCTTTGTTGCGGAGATAGCTGTTGGAATGGTCAGAGGTGACGATCATTAACGTATCAGACACCTGATGGAAATCGAAATTGCCACCCTCACCACCAAACAAGCCGAAGAGTTTCTCCCCAGCATTAACATCAATAGTCTCGGCGGCTGTCAGTAAAGCATCGCCGCCATCAACACCGGCTGTCCATTCCACAAAGGTATAGCCAGCGTCACCAGAGTTCAGTGCATTGTAATCCGACTCTGAGAGATAGCGAAAACGACCATAGGTATTGGGATGACCCCCACCAATCACCAGATCAGGCTGAGTGGTGTTGATGATTTCATTGGCGATGTCCAAGTAGTTGTTACGATTAACGTTATGGCTGACAAACGCCGCAGGTGTGGCGTGGCTAAAGGGTACGGTGCTAACGACGCCGATTGAGAAGCCTTGGTCACGGCGTAATGTTTCCGCAATTGTCGTTAATGCACCATCGGCTGGATCACCGGTTAGCCAAGCAATGTTACCAGCATCGGTTTTCTGCCCTGTGGCGATCGCGGTGGCGGCGGATGCTGAATCGGTTGCTGGTTCTTTGCCGTCGATCTGTTTCAGGAAATAAGCGTCACGAATTAGAGTTTCTGACATGGGTAAGGTAAAGTAACCTACCATAAAGCTACTCCTAGAATGCTTATTGAACGTGTCTGGAAAGATCGACCTCTCTAAGTATATACTCCTAGTGCCAGTTTAACGAGTTATTATTATTCGGTTAAAAAGGGTTTGTTTGTAATAGTTTTAAATGAATATACAAATTTTTTAATCGACTAAATGAAACAATGGGTAATAGATGATGCAACGAAGTCGTTTAGTATTTTTCCCAGCCACATGGAATTTAGCGGAAACCACGCGAACACTGGAAGTGGCAAAAGCATGTCGCCACCGATTTGATCTACACTTTGCTAGCTACGGAGGACAGTTTGAACCACTCATTGAAGATGCAGGATTTGCGCTGACGAAGTTATCGCCTCGCCTGACCCCCCAGAAAATCGAACATCTCTATCAGATTGATCAAGGAGAAAAACTGGGATCATTTTTTTCTTTAGCAGAAACCCGCGATCGCGTGAAAAATGAAGTAGCATTCCTGCAAAACCTGCGTCCTCTCGCCGCGATTACAGGCTTCAATACCACGGTAACCCTATCCTGTCGTGTGGCAAAGATACCCTTGGTGTGGCTGACACAATCCACCTGGGATATTGAAGCGATGATTGATCAGGGACTGGGTTCCTATATGGATGATCTTGAGCGTCCCCTGATTAGACACCTACCAGACACTGTGTTGCAATGGTTAACCAAGCGGACTGTTGCTTATTTCAGCAAAGCGATTCTCAAACCGTTGAATACAGTAGCACAGGAGTATCAAGTTCAGCCCCTCAAAGACATCTACGAACTTTGGCAAGGCGATTACAATTTATTGGCTGAACCCGAGGACTTTTCCGGATTAGAAAAACAACGCCAATCCGACTATTATATAGGTCCGCTGATTGCCAACTTGGATAAAGAAATCCCCCAAGCCGTACTTGAATGGGTGAATCAAGATAAACCTCTGGTCTATTTTTCCATGGGTAGTTCTGGACGACCTTCTGTAATTAAAGCCATAGTGGAAGGGTTTAAGGATCAACCCTTTAATGTGATTTCCCCGATGCAGCGAAAAACAGAAGGTTTAAATATAAATGTTCCGTCTAATGTGCTTCTGACCGATTGGCTACCTGCTTTGCCGGTGAATCGGCTGGCTGACATCGCCGTGATTCATGGTGGTATTGGCACCGTCATGACTGCGGCGTTGGCGGGTAAACCCGTTGTCGGGGTGGGAATGATGTACGAACAAGAATACAATCTCGACTGTCTGGTGCGAAAAGGGTTTGCCAAGAGAATCCGTCGAACGACTATTAATCCAGATAAGATTAACCAGGCAATAACGGTGCTATTGAATAACCCGGATGCGAAAGACAAGGCGAAAGCCTACAGTAGACATTTAGAGAAATGGTTGAACTTACGAGACGAAAAGATCAGAGAGTTTTTCGTATCTTTGGATGAAGGCACATTAGCTGATCCGGCGATCAGTACCCCACGCTGAATAAAATACAGCGTGGGATGAATCCGTTAAATCACCAGAAAAGAAGTCTCAGTTAAACTATCAGCATTTACCTGATTGAGAATAGCCAACACCGTATCATCGGCTGACTTAATTAAGGTATTCCCATCTTGTTCACTAAAGGACAACTGACCGAAGGTAAGACCATTCGCCAAACCGATCGCGTCAGTTCCTACTTCAAAATCAACAATGGTGTCCGTTCCTTCTCCCACAGCCAGAACAAAAGTATCACTCCCTTGACCGCCAGAGAAGTCATCACCGGTTAAAGTGTCATCACCCAGACCGCCGTAGAGAATATCATCGCCATCATCGCCCCAGATTTGATCATCCCCAGCTTCACCAAATAGGGTATCATTACCACTCTTACCCCCGATGCGATCGCTCCCTGCACCCCCGTAGATGATATCATCACCTCCAGCTTCACCCACTTGGGCGCTGCGGCTATTCCGGTCTCCCCGCAGTACATCATCACCATCGCCACCTCGGATCAGATCATCACCGAGTTCACCAGCAGCGAGGTCATTTCCAGCAAAGGCGAGAATTAAATCCTGATTTGGGGTACCGACGAGGGTATTTGCCCCATCCGTTCCCGCGATCGCGCCTTCACCGAGGACGGTATCGCTACGAACGTCTAGGTTTTGAATGCGAGTGTCGAGTGCAGGAGGTACATCTGGATTATCAAAGGGCGTTTGGCTATAATTATCTACCAAATACTCCGCTAATGCATCTTGTTCAGAACCATCCGGCACAAACGTGGCTACCCCTGTGCGAGGTGCATCGTCGGCTTGTGCCAAGTTGACTTGATTGGCAGAGTCTCCCATCGGGAAAGGATAGCCATCACCACCACCCGCGAGAAAGGCTAATGTGACCATACGGAAGCTGCGATCGGGATTGCCAATTAGTTCACCATTGGCAACAACCACATCGGTGACATTCCCATCACCATCTTGAATCGCTAAGGATTGAACCCGATCGCCCGCTGGCAAATCGGCATCAAAACTGAACGCCATCCCCCCAACTTGGGGAAACCGCCCTGGGGTTGCACCCGGTTCTGTCTGGGAAACCCCATGTTCAATAATCTCCAGGAGTTCTTGGGCGGTTACCGTGACCAAGGTTAACCCGTTGTTGAAGCGGAGGGAATTGGAAATATCCAGTTGCGAAATATCGCCTTCTTCCTTACCAGCGAGGGGGTTGGGTTGGGGCGGGAGTTTGAGTATATCTTCCGGATCTGTTGAACCAGGGGGATAGGTGACGACACCAATGTTATCCCGAATCCCACCCCCATTTTTCAGGGAAATCACCACACTGGGGTCAGACTCTTGCGCGATCGCCAGGTTCGCATCGGCGGTAAGATTTCCCAAATTAGTTTCTTGGGTGCGGACATCGCTGCGTGTTCCATTAAGAAAGACCTCGGTATTGCCAAAAATATTACCCTCTTGGCTAGCGATGACATCCCCCAATGTCTGAGTAATGTCCACAATATCCGGGTCAGGAGTCCCACCCACAGCGGCGACGCCTTCCTCATCGGTGGCGTAAGCACCACTGATCGTGGGATAAGGTTGGCGTCGTCGCACCAACAACACCAATGCGTTCCCCATTAACGGTAATAATGGTATTGTAAAGTTTCAATAACAATATAGTCAGATATAGTCATGTTTGGTAATAT
>CAZNNK010000103.1:0-11401 GCA_964574085.1 uncultured Coleofasciculus sp. | reverse complement strand
TAATGATTAGCCACCGCCCTCGCGTAATCAACCGCGCCGATTGGATTGTCCTCCTCGAAAATGGACAACTCAAACTCACCGGAACCCCCGATGAATTACGCCACATTGAAGGAACACATCTAGACTTCCTCAACCCTTAAGTTTGTAGTTGCGCTTGTAGTTGCGCTTGTAGTTGCGCTTTAGCGCCGATCACAAACTGATGTAGCACAGGTAAAATGGAGAAACAATAAATAATATTAAGTTCCCCTGCATCCAGTATCAATAAATATCTGAAACCGCATACCTTGAGACAGAGTTCTCCCTAACCCTCCCCTTATAAAAGGGAGGGAACTGGAGGAGGGAACCGGGAAGGAACTCGAATAGCTTTGGTTTCTCCCTTTTTAGTATCCCTGATGTCCCTAAACCTGCCCTAACTGAATTATGAATGATTCTTGATAAAATGGGTTAGGTGACGAATGACATCGCTGGCTGCTTAATAAAGGACAAATGACTAATGACTGCTGACCAAGGATAATTACTATGGCATATAGTGACTTCAAAAGTCTGGCTCAGGTTCGAGAATCCTTTGGGTTAAGTCTGGAAGAACCGGATGACTTATTTGCGAGTATACCCGAACTGCTGCCCAGTGAGTATCTGCAAATAACCTTAACCGAAAATGTTTCGCTGGCGACGGCTATCAATACTGAAAAGGCACGGGCTGAGTTGATTATTACTCCTGTGCTTTTGGAGGTGCGGCGACACTTTGGGTTTAAAATTGGCTTTTTCTCGGGGTCGGAGTTCAATGTGGCTCCTAGCGCGGGTTTAAATGGATATTGTGATTATATTCTGACGGCTTCCCCAGACTCTTATGAAATTCGGACTCCTGTGCTTACTTTGGTTGAAGCTAAGAATGAAAACATTAAGTCGGGGTTGGCGCAGTGTATTGCTGAAATGATTGCGGCTCAACTGTTTAATCAAAGTAACGAGGAACCGAGGGAGAGTATTTATGGGGCGGTAACTACGGGAACGGAGTGGAAATTTTTGGAGTTACGCGATCAGACGGTTTTTATTGATAAACGCGACTATTTTATTAATGAGGTGAGCCGGATTTTGGCGGTTTTATCTATGCCGTTTCAGGCTATTCCAGTAAACCTACGTTTGGATACAGGAAATTGAGTAAATGGACTGCTGTAATGGAATAGTTGAGACTTCGCTAAACCCTTCCCGCTCCACTGTTTCTTTAGGCAGTTGTCTTCTTGATGTGCTAAAAGATGACATCAAAAATCAAAGTTGTTCGGAAAGGACGAGGCTATATACGCATTAATTCCGGTCAATCTCTGACTTTTGAATCGATGTCGTTTATGGTATCGGGGTTTTGATAAGTCGGGGTTCTGGAGTGGTGTCAGTTGGTTTCAAGGGACAAATGGTAACTACGAATCGGCGTTGAACCGGCGCTAAAGCGCAACTACAAGCGCAACTACAAGCGCAATTACAAGCGCAATGACACACTTAAGATGACTATAGGTGATTTTATCTAAACGAATGGTTCAATCTACTCTCTATGTCAATCCAACCACAGGTCAGGATACCAATACAGGTTCTGCGGATGCTCCCTTTCGCACCTTAACCCACGCGATCGCACAAGCTACGGCTGATACTACGATTTACCTGGCAGTGGGGATGTACAATGCGGCTAGCGGTGAGCGATTCCCGATTGTGATTCCGTCGGGGATTATTGTTATTGGTGACGAGTCGAGTAAAGGTAAGGATATATCTATTGTAGGGAGTGGTGATTATAGTAGCCCCAGTTTTGGCAGTCAGTCGATTACGGTTAAACCTGATTCTCAAGCGGAACTGCGCGGGGTGACGGTGACGAATCCTGTCGCTAAGGGAACCGGGATTTGGATTGAATCCAGCGCCCCGATTATTGCGAATTCTACTCTAACTCGTTGCGGTCGGGAGGGGATTTTTGTCACGGGGACGGCAAAACCGCTAATTATGGATAATGAATTAAGCGAAAATGCCTCTAGTGGTATCTTCCTGGTGCGAAATGCTAAAGGAGAAGTGCGGCGCAATCGCTGTCAACGGACGGGGTATGGGATTGCCCTGAGTGATCATGCGGCTCCCTTAATTGCTGATAATACGTTAATCAATAATAAAGCCGGAATTGTTCTCTCTCGCCAAGCTCAACCCGTTCTGCGGCGTAACCGGATTGAAAATAATACCAATGGGGGGCTAATTGTCAATGGGTCTGCCCAACCGAATTTAGGCAGTCGCCAAGACCCCGCCGGGAATATCTTACAAGATAATGGTGATGTTGATTTACAAAATAGTACGTCCTTGACGTTAGTTTCGGTGGGCAATTTGTTAAATCCTGCCCGGATTTCCGGTGCCGTTACCTTGGGTGCGGCTGAGGTTCCGGCATCCGCCCTGGGTCCAACTCAGTTTAGTGATTTGGGCAATCATTGGGCAAGTGGGTTTATTCAGGAATTAGTTAAACGGGAGTTAATTAGCGGGTTTCCCGATGGTACATTTAAGCCGGAGGCGAATATTACTCGCGCCCAATATGCGGCAATTATTGCCCAAACCTTTAACTTACCTCGCCAGGTTGGGGCGACATCTGGGTCATTTCGCGATGTGGCGGATAACTTTTGGGCGGCGGCGGCGATTCGGAAGGCGGCGAGTATGGGGTTTATTTCGGGATTCCCGGATGGCACGTTTCGTCCCCAACAAAATCTGACCCGAACCCAGGCGCTGGTTTCGGTGGTGAATGGGTTGGGATTAGGGAGTGGGAATGGCAACCTACTCTTGTTTTACCGCGATCGCGCCCAAATTCCCAGTTATGCCACAGACGCCCTAGCGACGGCGACACAACGGCAATTGGTGGTGAATTATCCCCGCCTGCAAGAACTCAAACCCATGCAACCAATTAGCCGCGCCGAAGTCGCCGCCTTAATTTACCAGGCGTTAGTTTCAACTGGCGAAGCCTCGGCTATCTCATCCCCTTATATTGTGAATCCTTCCGGGTATGTTCCCTCGTTTACCGATATTCAAAATCATTGGGCGGCTGATTTTATTCGCCCTCTGGCGGGATTAAATTTGATTAGCGGTTTTGCCGATGGTAGCTTTAAACCGGATGCGCCGTTAAATCGGGCGCAATATGCGGCGTTAGTGGTGAAAGTCTTTAATCCCACACCCATCCGCCCCGCCACTCAATTTAGCGACGTTCCCGCGAACTTCTGGGCGTCAGCGGTGATTAGTCAAGCCTATCGCGGTGGCTTCCTTTCCGGCTTCCCTGACCAAACCTTTCACCCCCAACAAAGTTTACGACGGGTGGAGTTGATTGTCTCCTTAGTCCAAGGACTTTCTTTACCAGAGGCAGAGGAAAACGACTTGGAAATTTACCAAGATCAAGATAATATTCCCATTTACGCCCAATCTGCTGTAGCGGCGGCTACTCAAGCCGGGATTATCGTCAATTATCCCAAACCCTCGCGGTTAAACCCGAAAAAAGCTGCCACTCGCGCCGACGCCACGGCGTTTCTGTATCAAGCCTTAGTGCAACGAGGGCGTGTCAATGCTATCAATTCCCCCTATATTGTGATGGGGTGATGGGGTGATGGGGTGAGGGGGAAGAGAATGAACAATTAACCATGAACAATCAACCATGAACAATCAACAAATGACCAATGACGAATGACCAATGAAATAGATTCAGCCATTATCTATGCTGTCGAGTTACTCAGTCACTATGGATTTGAACTGAGAGGCTATTCTGCGGCAGAATTAGTAGAGTCTTGGTTGAAGGACTATCCCGCCCAGTGGATTCGTTTGGCGGTCATTGAAGCCTTGTATCAGGGACGGTATAAAGCGATTTCGGTTGAACAAATTTTAGCCGTCTGGGGGCGGCGAGAACAGCCTATCTATCGCTTTAATCATGAGTTTGAACGGTTGATTTGTCGTAAACTGCCTCAAGACTTGACTGCACCTGTCGATACAAAATCGGAGTCTATTTCCTTGACGGCAAGTTTGCCTGATACTTTTGATTACAATTCACCGATTGAGGTAGCGACGCCAGAGGAGTCGGTTGTCACGGAATCGGCGACTGAATCCGTTGAAGTATTACCGCAAACCCTCGCCCAGCCTGAACCAGAAACAGAACGGATGGAAAAGCGCGATCGCACACCTGTAAACGTACCTGCTCCTGATCATACCTGTCTTCCTGATCCAGTGGATGGGTCACGTCGCGAAGCGAACCACCACCCCATTGATCAATTTACGCCACCGCCCGATGATTCGGACTTTTATCTGAAACTCAAACAAGTCGCCCAGCCGCTAGAGTGTCAATCAAGTCATAAGTTATAAAAAACTATAATCCGCCTCAGCCATAAGATAGGCTGTATCTGGACAGACGTAATACCGTGATGACCAGCGCTTATATCCTGATCGTAGCAATATTACTGTTGGGAGGAGTCCTCGCCACCTTAGGCGATCGCATTGGTACGAAAGTTGGTAAGGCGCGGCTGAGTTTATTTAACCTACGTCCCCGTAAAACGGCGACATTGGTCACGATTATGACGGGATGTTTGATTTCTGCCTCAACCTTGGGTATTTTATTTGGTCTGAGTGAATCCCTGCGGGAAGGGGTGTTTCAACTGGATAACATCCTGCGACAACTTAGACATGCGCGTCGGGATGTGGACGTTATTAATGCCCAAAAAGAGCAAGTAGAGAACGAACTGGCTCAAGCCAGAGCCGAGCAAGCCAAAGTGCAACAGCGTCTGGATGAACTGAACCGCAATTTCCAGAAGGCTCAAGCTCAACTGCGAGATATCTCGAAACAGGCAAATAATCTACGTTCAGAAATTCAGTCACTCTTGGCTGAACGTGAGCAGTTACTTGAGCAACGGAATCAACTGAAGGCAGACATTAGTCAGCTTAAAGAGTTAGTCGCTCAACGGGATCAGGAACTGGAGGAAACCAGTCAGCAATTAGCGCTAAAAAACCAGCAACTTGAGCAGAGAAATCAGCAACTGAGGGATAAAGAGCAGGAACTTGCCCAAAAAGATAACGTAATTGAAACCATGGCTGAACGGGAAGCCCGTCTCCAGGAAGCGATCGCCCAACGAGAAGCCCGTCTTCAAGAACTGCAAGCCGAACTCAAAGAGGCGATCGCCCAACGGGAAGTTCGCTTGGCTCAACTGGAAGAGGAACTTGCCCAACGGGAACTCCTCATCGCCCAACGTAACCAACAACTCACAGAACAAGAACAACAACTGGCGTTTTTAGAACGGCAAGTCGATATTCTGGAGCAGTATTATCAGAACTATCAAGCCCTGCGTCAGGGCAATGTGGCAATTTTACGCGGTCAAGTGCTGGCATTTGGCGTGGTGCGTATTGTTGAACCCTCAGCTGCATCTGAGGCGGTTGATCAACTTTTGCGGGAAGCCAATCGAACCGCCACTGAAATTATTTTGCCCGGATCTGAGGAACCGCAGCAACCCCTGATTCAAATTACTCAAGCCCAAGCCGAACAGTTAATCGAGCAAATTCAAGATGGTCGCGACTATGTGGTGCGAATTCTCTCCGCCGGAAACTATGTGGTTGGCGAAAAACCGATTCAAGCCTTTGCCGATGCAGCGCTGAATCAAGTGGTGTTTGCACCGGGGGAGGTGTTAGCTGCTGTTTCTATTGATGCTTCAACGTTGACGAATAAAGCCCTGCAACAGCGCATTGACCAGTTACTCGCCGCCTCTCAGTTTCGCGCCCGTCGGGCTGGAGTCCTCGGTCCGATTCAAGTTGCCGAGGGTGATCCATCTACCCTGATTCGCTTTATGGAACAGTTAGCCGAATCTGAGCAACCTCTGGCGGTAAGAGCGATCGCCCAAGACCAAACCTCTACCGCCGGACCGTTGAAAATGCAGTTAGTCGCGATTCAGAATGGACAAGTTGTTTTTAGCACTTAACTTCAATGGCATTGAAATAAGCATTTGGGGAAAAAGAAAGTTCTCTATTAGACTGCAACTTGATATCACCCACTCTCCCCCTCTCTCCCTCTCCTCGGCACTCTACTGATGCATTTTACCATCTGGTAAAACAGCGCCTGTGAGTACGGCGGCTTTAAAGTTAGCCCCCATCACAATTGCCCCCCGCAGATCAGCAACCATTAAAATTGCTTTGGATACATCAGCGCGAATCAAACAGGCTTGAGAGAGATCAGCGCCTCTCATATCAGCCCCTTGTAGGATTGCTCCAATTAAATCTGCATTCTTTAAGCTTGCCCAATGTAAAATAGATTGGTGCAGCATCGCGCCGTGTAAATCTGCTTGATAAAGACAGGCTTGGGCAAGATTGGCAAACATCAAGCTGGCTTCCCGCAGGTGCGCTCCCGTCAAATTAGCCCGTTTTAAGTTGCATTCAATCAACGTGGCTCTGACTAACTCAGCCGCCGTTAAATTGGCATCGTTGAGTTCAGCTTTGCTTAAATTAGCAACGCTTAAGTTGGCTTGACTCAGATTGGCTTCGCTGAGATTCGATCCTTTCAAACTAGCGCCACTGAGATTAGCACCGCTCAAGTCGCTGCGCCTCAGATTCGCCCCATTGAGAATTGCTTCAGTCAGATAGGCTCCCCGGAGTTCAACTCCCTCAAAATCTCGCTCTCCGGCAGCATAACCCTTTAGCAATTCAGCAGCATCCATAAAAGTTCCCAGGTCTTAGCCTCTCGCTAACGTCCTAATTCATCCGTGATTTGAGGCAGTTGCACCTGGTTGGGAGGGGATTATCCTGGATATACCCCCTATGAATGGAATAATCAGGATAACTCACATTAATAACGATACGCACCCAAACTAGATACTATACTCTATTTGGACTCCTGTATGATACTGTTTTTTTGACATCTTCCCCAGCGTGAACGCACATTTCGTTTTAATGTCGCCAATTTTAGCCCGATAGACCGATTAATTCCGGTCAACTAGAAGATAAAAACAAGTTGCAGCCGCCACTGTTGACCCTGACGAATGAGTTGGACTTGCCGAATAAATTCTCGAAAGTAAAATCGGCGCTCAGATTCCGATAAATCTGACCAGAATTGGGGTATGGATACGGTTTGGGCGATCGCACCTAAATTCACCGGGGGTAGGGAGTCAAGCTGTGCCTGGAGTTGAGACTGTTCGGTGCGAAGTTTATAGGCGCGAAGCTGGGCGGTTTCATGATCCAGGACACCTGTGGCGGTTAAGTGGTTAAGCTGGTCTAATACCGCTTTTTTCTCAGTCATCTGCCTGATTAGAGATTGTTTGACCTCATCCAAGTTGGGTAGGTTCATTCCGGCTACAGCACGGGGTAACTCTTGACAAATGGTTTGAATTGTGGAATCTAAAACCTGCTGGTAGGGAATCGCGCGGCATTTAGGACGTTTGGGACAGTTAACCGGACGCAGGTAAAGATATTCCCAGGTTTGGCGGGGGCGAGTGACACTGGTAACACTCATCTGAGATTGACAGTCACCACAGACGACTAAACCTGCTAAGGAACGGGGGGCGCTGGCGGTTCGAGAGGGGAGGCGACGGTTGCGACGCAGCAGGCGGTCGATTTGAGCGGCTTCTTCGCGGTTGAGAATCGGGCTATGGGTGTCACAGATCACTTCTCCATGGCGATAGGCGAGATCACCCCGATAGACGGGGCTGGTTAACCAACGCTTACCTGTTGCCACGGAGATTTTTTTACTATACTTTTTTTCCAGATACCGCACCGCACCCCGTAACGAGCCGTACAGCAGAAATTGGTCAAAAAAATCCTTGACTAAGGGCGCGGTACTGCGATCCAGAATATAGCGGTCTTTGCCCCGTCGATAGCCGTAGGGGGCTTTTCCGGGTGGAGGTAAGGCGTTGAGGCGATTACGGGCATGTCCTTGACGCAGGCGGCGAGAACTGGCTTCTTGCTGGACTTCACTGAGGAGTTGGAGTAAGTTGGTTTGGGAGTTGGGGTCATGGGAGGAGTAAGATTGTTCGGTTGCCATGACAATAACGCCTAGATCTTGGATTTGAGTGAGGCGATCGCTCACTTGGGTAATAGAGTCGCCGAGTTCCTCTAAACGACGGATCAGCAGATAATCAGCCGATTCAGTCTGACAATCAGCGAGGAGTTGTCGCCACTGTTGACGCCCCCCCAAATCTTGATAGACGTGATCGACTTCCCACCCCCAGATAACTGGATCTGGAGGAGATTCTAAGAGGGGATCAGTATAGAGATAGGCGACGATTCGCATTTTTGAGATGATTCCCAAATAAACGGAAGTGGGTTAACAAAGGACTAAACTTGACTGAGTTCAATGATGTTACCATCGGGATCTTGAGTGAATAAAGCCGCCCGACCAGACGCGCTCATTTGAATTGGGCAGTTATGTTCCAATAGCTTAGTTTTGGCATCATCTAAGTTAGCCACCGAGAAGGCGACGTGAGGATTGCGTCCCCATTTTTCCGGGTTTTGCAGGTGAGTTGAGAGTGTGGTGTCAACAATCAGGTGAAGTTGAACATCGCCAATTTGATACCAGACACCTGGATATTTTAGCGATCGCTCGACTTTCGATAACCCTAAGATGTTGCCATAAAAGTGTTCGGCACTCTCCAGGTTAGAGACGAGAATAGCCGTATGGAGACATTGGGTAATTTGCATAGTTAGTTAGCGGTTGAATGTTTGGATTAGTTGGAGAACCAGGAAATCGGTTCACAGGGGTAAGAAAATTGGTCATTATCAGTCCCTGTGGTTTCGTGATCCAACACTTGCATCACTTGGTTATACAGTGCCTCTGCTTCCGGTGGGGAATCGCCAATACAGGTTAATCCCAGTTTGCCGAACTCCGACAGGGCACCCATCAGATGAAACACATTGCCAGTCCGGGTACTGCTATCAAAATGTAGGCGATAATGGGTGATAATATCCATCAGATCATTGGGCATTAACCCTCGGTAATGATCCCGTTGTAAATTATCCGTAGCAATGTAATATTTCTGGCGTCCTTGCTGACTGTGAAATAAACCCGTTGAGGCGTCATAATGACCATTAGTCAAATACCGCAGCGACATAAACGGATGGGTGGTTCCCCCTTTGCGTAAGTTAATTTCGATCGCCTGTAACTCCCAGACATTCTCCCCCTTCTCCGGCTGGTGAACGGCGACAAAATCCACGCCATACCGCTCAATCGCACCTTTTTGAGCCAGGATCTGACCCACTTTAATTCCCATCTGTTGTAAGGGTAAGCGATAAGCCGCATCAGCAGGAAATCGACACCCCAGATAAATCTGACCATCGGGACCCCCTAAAATTTGATCATGAGTCGAGAGTATCTTTACCTCACCACGCGGGGTAATATACCCTTGCACACTGGGCGATCGCTTTTTCTCTCCTTCGATAAAGACCTCGACAATCGCCCCTAATTCAGGGATGCGACTGGAAAATTGAGTCCAGGTTTCATTACTTGCCTGAAAGCCTAAATGATCTAAGTCTGCGTGGATAGCGGCAACCCGTTGATCATGAGACGCTTTCCCTGGCGCCGCGTCGGGGATTTTTCTCAAATCCAAAATCGCATTCCCTTCTCCAGAAAAGCCTTCATTGAGTTTAATCACCATCCGCTTTAAATCGGGATGACGTTCCCATAACACAGCCGCCGCTTCGACTAACTCCTCCACTGTCCACAGCGTTTCACAGCCATCGGGATGGGGGACAGCACTAAGTTGAAAAATTTCCCGACTCCCACTTTTGGTACCCCAGTGGAGTAAATCGGGGTCAGGTGCCAGAAGCGGTAAACCCAGTTTTACCGATAACTCTCGCTCAAACGGGGTAGAATTATAACAAACCATGTACGACTTGTGCGGACGCAGCGCCTGACGAATTCGCGCCATTAACCGGGGACGTTCTAATATTTTTTGGCTCAGGGGTTTGAGTGAGCCATCATAGGTGGAGAGGAGCATCAAACGCTCACGAGCGTGAGAAAAGGGAATGCCGGGTAAAAGTTGCAAATAATAATCAATCACAATCGGCGATAGCGGTACCGCCGTCACATAAATCAGGCGGGTGCGGGGATTGCGTAAGCGAATCAGGGAAAATAATAGCCGTTCCTCATAGTGGAGAAACCCCGGAATCTTCGCCAGTTCTCGCTGATCCACAGTAACAGACGGCACCACCAATATGTCGCGATCATCCTGGTCAAACAGATCAATACTAGACCAGCGATCGCGCAACTGACTCTGAAGCCGCCGAAACCGTTCTGCTTGTGTGGAGGAGGAAGAATTCAATCCATCCATTGCCCCTGAACTGCCTAAATATTATACATAAGTAGTCGGACAAAATTAAAGTTGACGGTTGAGATTAGGAAGGAACAGTAAGGATTTGAGGCTTGTTAACATTTCTTAGCACAGTGGACAGAATTGATGTCCAGGGACTTAGCCATAGTAACGGTTAGTGGGAACAACTGTGATAGTGTAAACGTTAATCTTTGAAAAGCAATCAACGTTTACTGGCGAAACATCAAAGATGAGCCTCTATCCCCAAACCCAAGCCCTGGAAGGGCGGATCACTATTTTTACGCGAGTCATCAGCATCATGTTTATGCTGTTTGGTATCGGTGCTGCCATTGCCCAACTGGCTAAAATCTCTCCGTTTTTAGAGTCCTATCCGGGCTGGACGTGGAATTTGAGTAAGGGAGAAGGAATTATTGGGATTAGTTTTATCTGTTTGTTAGGGATTATTTTCTGGTATCGTTCCCATCGACAGAAGCAGCAAGGGGGTTATCACTATCTCACCTATTTAGTCCCTAGTTGGTTTTTGGCGATATTTTTTAGTTTGGCGTTGGTTATTTATGTCATTCTTGAATATACCGATGGATTGGGATTCGTTATTTCCAGAGACCAAGAGTTTGCTGAACTCCTTCTATCGTTAGGGTTTTTGTTTTTTGTGATTGTCAATTATTTCCGGCAGGTATTTGAATTTGGATTATTAAAACCTAGTGCAGCGCGGCAGAAATAACTAACCAGTTAACAAGCTCCTTAAAAGCAGCTACAATGGGTTCCTTATAGCCTTCTGCCATCTGCCTTCGGACTTCTGCCTTCTTGTACTAGAGTAGATGATAGGGAGTTACTCCCTTAAGTCAAAAGCCCGACTCAATAGCGAGCGAGACGCTCGCATTACTGGATTGGTATGGCTAAAATTGTAGAATAGGTTGGGTTCGTAGTAGGGGCTTTAGCCCCTGGTTTTATAGGTTTCTTTTGCGTAATTGTCATGCCACGACTGGACTGACACAGCTAAAATTGTGGAATAGATTTGACGGTGAAATCGGGCGCACATTGCTGCGGGAAAAGGGCGCACGTCAGTCATCCGTGTCAACTTAAGCCACAACCCTTGCCCATCCTAATTTTCAGCTACGGTG
>CAZNNK010000102.1:0-11406 GCA_964574085.1 uncultured Coleofasciculus sp. | reverse complement strand
TACATCCACAACAACCTGTCCGGTTTGCGGATGACGTAATTCATAGTGTAGGACGCCCTGAAACTGATTCGTTTCACTGGGGATGGTTTCTCCAGGGTCTAGCTGATGCACATTTAATTGATCGACCTGTCCGGCTACAGTCAGGGATTCTCCCCGTTGGGTGACAAAGGCTTCCTCCTCTAAGGTTAACGTTAATCCTTGCCATGGCATCTCCTCTGGTGAGGAAAATTCAGATTCTGTGGGGATGGGAATGGGCAATTCTGAAGACTCAGAGGCTTCAAATTCTTGGATCACCGGATCAAGTACCTGTTGCAACACTTGCTCTAGCACTTGCAGGGATTGATCCAAAATGGGGTTGGAGATAGGAGATGGGGAAGAGGTAGAGGTTTGGATGGGAATATCGGGTTCGGGAATCCCTAACTCAGATAAGGCTTCTGGGGAGGGAGAGGGGGCGTTTGTTTTTAGTGGTGTTGTTTCCTCTTCATCTCCAGTTTTGCCATTTGTCAGGTGGGAAACGGAGTGTTCAGTATCCGTTTGAGAGGGTTCTGTCGTCGCTACAGGGGTTTGAGGGGGGGTCTGAGTTTGGGGTAAGGTTATGGTTTCAGTTAAGCGAGGTAGTTCAGTTGGAGAGGGAGATTGGGAAGATTGGGTGACAGGGTGAGATGAGTCGAGTGAACCATTATCTGCGATCGCACGTTGCTTTTCGGGTTGCGCTTGTGGAGGGTGAACCTCTTCTTTCTCTGGGTTATGAAGGGAAGCCGTCAATGATGGGTGAAGTCCCTCAGAAGGCGTGGAGTCACTATTTACCGTTTCATGAGTGATATCATTTTCGTCTGCCTGATTTTCTTGTTCCTGATTTCCGTCCTGGAAGCCTCTATCTTCTGCCTTCTGCCCTCTGTCTTCTGCCTTCTCTAAAATCTCACTCGTTTTGGGTATAACCGATAATTGTACCGTTTCCTGCCAGGAATTACCCAGAAAATCGGACATAATATCGCCACAGCAGCGCAATTCCCACAGACCGGGCTTAAGATAGGTAAAGGGAATAATCACCATTAACCCATCCGGGTTAGTGCGGCGCGATCGCTTTTGATACCGTCGCTTGGGTGGTGTTTCATTAGTATCGGTATGCGTCACGCAAATTTCCACATCGGTATTGGTGCGACTCGAATGAGCCACCACGCGGTATCGACCCACATCCAAGTCAAGCTTAGGGGAGTTAATGGGTAACCAAGTGCGATCGCCCTCTTTTTGGAGTAGAAATTCCCAATAGTCCATAATCGTTAACGATTCTTCATTAAGTTGCGAGTAGGTTATAGTGGGTCAGAATTTGGTTAACTCGTTCTCGACTCACCGCATCAGAATCATCAGCATGTTGAATCCATAACCCCTCTACTTGACTTTGATTGTAATCAAACGTCTGAGACATTTGGGGCATTAGATCAACGTCTACTCCTTCTACTTGCCGTAAATGAGCCGCCGCCTCTCGATAAACGGCTAAAGGTAATCTCGAACAAGATACATAGTATCGTAATGATTGGCTGGTCACAGGCTATACGTTTCAATTCAGCTAATTTTTCGTTTTCTGGGATACGTTTTTAGCGTTGAATTCCTCCAGGCTACCAAAGTTTGCGAGCTACTGCTTTTAATACAAAGAGACGCGCCATGGCACGTCTCTACTATTTCATCCTGACAAGATGCGATCACACTCCCGTCGGTCAAGTATTCCTAGAAACCGGGTTAAGAGTGAGGATGACAATGAAATATCAACCTTTCACCCAAAGAAACCCGGTTTCTTGACCGATGTCCTAGGGTGCTGCTCATTCACTTCAGCTACTCACCCCATGAATAACCACAAACTGACATCAGGCGGGTGGTGGTGGCAAAGCGGTAGAGGATTCGGCTTGTGCTGGGGTTCCCGCCGGTTCTTCGCCAACTTGTCTAGCCACCTCTTGACCATATTGTTCCAGAACAACCACTGGCGTCGGACCGCGATTCAATTCAATCCGCTTAACCAGAACTTGTCCGTTGGAAATCCTTTGTCCTTCTTGAACGTAGCGACTCGGTTCATTAGGAACTTTAACAATAGCTCGAGGCACATTCCCGACTTGAACCACGCCCTCAACTTCCACTTGCCTAGCCAGTGTCGGGTCTGGTAATTTGGGCAGTTCGGGAACCAAGGGAGGAGGTTGCGGAATCGGACTGCCACTGGCTGTGGCGCTACCGGGTTGTCCCCCATTATCCCCATTGGCTGTTGCTCCTCCATCCCCATTAGCTCTCGCTCTTCCTGGTGGCGTGGGCGGTTCGGGTATTACATTGGAGCCGTTTGTGCCTGTTCCCGTTCCTCTGGTTTGATTGCCACCCCCTGGACTACCATTACCATTTGTCCCCCTCCTAGCTGGAGGCGAGGGGACTTGAGGAACCACAGGTACAGGTCTAGAGCGTCCTTGTGCCTGAGGGTTAGGCGATACCGTTACTTCGGGTTGCAGGGTAAGGGTAGCAAAGGGATCGCTGCGTCCTTTTTCTACTTTTTTAACTTGCTCCTGGGGTGGCATAGTTTGGATCAACCCTGATGCTGCTGGCAATCTTGGCTGTGCGTCTACATCAGGATTGGCAAAGGGCGCTGTCTCCGGTACAGCTTGTGAGTCGCTTGGCGATTCCTCTGTCGTCGGCTCTGGGACTTCACCAATTGGTTCACTCTCTTCCCCCTGACAACCTCCCATGTACAATGCTAATACTGTGATCAATCCAACTAATAATTTTTTATGCATGATCGAGTCCCCCCATCGTTTTCCAGAAGACACCACACAGAACACCCCAATTAGAAATTAATTCCAATTATTTTCTCTACTTATCTATTATAGTAAAAGCATTATGGATACTTTGACTGCCACAGCGACTAGCGATCGCATCCATCATCGTTGACACTTACCGCTCCCCACCATTCATGAGATTTTTCATGGCATTGAGTCCTTTTTTCATGCGGCGAGACACGGTTACCACGCTAATATTCAACAACTCTGCCACCTCTTTCTGAGTCAAGTCATGTAAAAAGACAAATTCCAAAACCTCGCGAGTCCGTTGTTCTAGGTGAACCAGGGCTTGTTGCAGGCGAATTTGGTCTTCTTGTGCCAGTTGGAAACTGCGATATCGTGGATCGGGAACCAGATCACCCAAACTGGTTGTGCCGTCGTCTTCATCACCAACAGGTGTATCGAGGCTCAGAGGTTCTCGATTCTGATGCGCCAGCTTAATTTCTTGCCATTCAGTTAAGGGGATGTCAAGAGCCTCGGCGACTTCCGCATCCGTGGGTTGGCGATTGAGTTGCTCTCGTAACTGGCGAATAATCGCGATCGACTGCTGCTGTAGTGCTAGCCAGCGCCGGGGAATACGAACGCAACCGCCGCGATCGCGCAAATAGTGCTGAATTTCGCCACGAATATAGGGAATGGCAAAGGAACTAAAGGCATTACCCTTACTGGGAGCAAATCGTTCAATCGCTCGAATCAGACCTAGACAGCCAACTTGTAGCAAGTCTTCATAGCTTTCGGTACATTGATTGACCCAATAATGAGCTTCTCGTCTAACTAGCCCGATATTAAGATAGACTAGCTGGTTGCGAATCTCTGGGGATTTGGATTGCTGATAGTCTCGCAGCAATCGCAGGCTTTCGTGTTTTAGTTCTTGTTCGTGGGTAACGGGGGTCAGCATAGCAAAAGTAAAGGGGGTAGAAGCGTACTTTGAGTGAAAACCCTTAACTCAAGCCAGCGGTTTGGCAGGAAATTTGTTGCTGGAATCTAGAGATCAGGATCACTACAGGTCAGGATCATCATCATCAATAGATTAGCCAGCTACAGCCGTTTTTCACAAGTACGGCTACCACAACGCCAGAAAGCAGGAGTAGGGTAAACCTATAGAACAACGTTTTGGCTAATCTCCAAGTTTGCGGTCAATGCACCCTAATATTACTCACACCATATTACGGCAGGACTCCATTTTCTGAAAGAATTTCATTTGAAGTCTTGAGTTTATGTAACAGTTTGCCTAAAGCATACCCCATCCAGTTCAGTATAACCTAGAATTCTGAGCATTCAAGAGGAGCAGGGGTGGAGGGGCTTAGGTGCATGGGAGCAGGGGAAGCTATACTTGAGCAGCTTCGTAGATACGATGAAGTTGGGGGAGCTGGGGGGAGCGTAGGGTTGGCTGCAAAAACTGGAAACCCTTAAAAGTAAAGGTTTTAAGGACGATTAAAGGAACATTGAAGGGCAAGCCAATTTACCTCGATAGACAAAAAGCCCGACAAAATAGCGAGCGAGATGCTCGCACGACAACAACTGTTCCCTATTCCCCGTTCCCTATCCTGACCACACCCTACACCCAGTCTACTTTTTAGCCTTCTTCCCCGTCCATCAATCTAATTTCTTGCCAACCATTTCTGAGCGTTCAATCGCTGTATAGTGTAAAACACCAGCAGATCTAGAGATACCTTACGTTCGTCAATCATAAATGACTCAAGGGTACTGGGTTTAGCTCCCTTGGTCGCACAAGAGAAGGCTTTCTGCTTCTTGATATCCTCTTCGGGGAAATATACGTTAAATTGACGCTGACCGTTGGCGAAGCGACCAATGACTTGCCAGCAGTCTGGCTGGGTACTTAAACCGGGAATCGGAAATTTTTCCTTGACAAAATTAACCTCTACATCATCGACACCTTGTTCGCCGAAGGCAGTCTTTAACGCGGGTAGGTACTCTTGTTCGATAAATTCTGGGAACGGTTTGTCCTCAGGTGCTGGCGGTTTCTCTTTTTTAGCTTTCGAGGATTTCGATTTAGCCGCTTGAGTGTCCGGATTAGATTGGTTTTTTTCTGGCATAATGACTCAGTTGCAGGTCTTTCTATAATTTCTCTTTATATCTTTACAGAAAAAGGAGCCATCAATAACCTGTTGCCAAGCCCTTAGCCTGGGTTCATCCAGATTAACCTCCACTGACAGGGGGGATCAAAACAACCTCATCTCCAGCTTGCAAAATCGTATCCGGTTCCACAAACTGGAGATTGATGCCAAAACGAGTCAGATCCCGCCAAGGTTTCAGTTCAGGATGTTCGGCGATCAGGCTATCCAAAAGGACGGATACAGGAGTTTGGGTGGGGAACTCCCGTTGTAGTTCAGGGACGCCGTAGGCGTCTTGATAAGCGGCGAACAGTTTGATGGTGACACAAATCAAAGGTTCAGACATCCAGCGTGATCCGCTAAAGCTCCAATTTTTTCATAATCGTAACCCGTCTGTGGAAATTCTTCCCCATCTCCCTCATCTCCCTCATCTCCCTCATCTCCCCCATCTCCCCCATCTCCCTCATCTCCCCCATCTCCCTCATCTCCCCCATCTCCCTCATCTCCCTCATCTCCCCCATCTCCCTCATCTCCCCCATCTCCCTCATCTCCCCTCCTGTACCACACTGCCTTAACCTGTGCGGCGCACTTTGATGACCGTCTGAGGTAAGACTCCTACCAACAGAGAAAAAGCCTCATTGGGTAATTTAGCAATTGTTTGTGCATCAAAGAAGCCCTCAAACTGCTGTAGCATATTTTGGGCGCGTTGCGTGGGAACTGGGTTATCCGTAATTTGCATCGTTAGTCTCACCCACTGTCGTCGAATCAGATACGCCCGCTTTCGCTCTTCTGACGATTCTGGAGAGAGTAAAGAAATATTCCCGACAGGTAGCACCCGTTGACAATCCAAATCGAATAATCCGCCCACCCCTGAACCCGGTCCGGCAAATTCGGCATGATAGCGCTTGAAGAGAATTAAGCCATTCTTCCTTCTAGGATTAACGATCAGCAACTGTTGATCGTGAAGTTGCTGAAGAATTTTTCCTTCAGGTGAATCATGGGAATTTGGGCTTGGTTTATTCATGCCACTAGAGCCTTGAGCGTTGGCGAAACTATTGGGGCGAGCAAGCACCTCCTCTTCTGCGTAAAGAGCGGTTTGGCAACGCTGGTTATTTTCGCTCTCCATTTCAACTTGTATCACTTAATTTCCAGGGAGCAGGGATGCACCCAGGTTGAACGCACAACTAGTCAACTCATTTGGTTATCAGTCTTTGATAATAACCAAGAATAGAAGTTTTGTTGATCATCTATGGTTAATTACCCTATCAAATAAACTCAGATCGGTGTCATTTGTTGCTTCTCGACAAATTTATAACTCTATTTTATGGCATACGGTTACAGGTATAGGTCAGGTCAAGTCCCTACAGATGCCTGAATTGGGACACTATACGCCTATTTGTTAAGAAATTTTATGAAGATTTTGTGAAGACGAGGGAACGTTTTTTAAAGAAATGGTAAAGCCTGAGCCAAAAACTCGATTCCCCAAGGCGGCACAGTGGAGATGATTTCCCGAACTGTGTCCCTAAGCCGCCGTGAGGAAAAATTCGCCTGATGGCTATCCGGGGGTTTCTGTATTTAAACGCTTGCGTAATAACAAACGTTGAGGATGGCGTCGCCAGAGACTGTAATTCGGCTCTAGATGGTGCAGTTGATAGCCCATTTTCAGGTAAAGTTGCCGAGCTTTATGATTACTATCTAGGACATGAAGGTATAGCTTGGGAAAGCCCCATGCTAGGGACTGACGCTCACAAGCTAGGAGTAATTTTCCAGCTACACCCCGTCGCCGACAAGACCGTCTCACAGCTAAATTAGAAATGTAAGGATAGTGGTGACCTTGAGGTTGCCAGGATGGGGGTGAACGGAGGGCAATTTCGACAGTGCCGACGATTAGTCCGTCAGCACTATCATCGGAAATGTCAGGGTTGAGGGCAACAAAACAGGCATAATGGGGAGAATTGGCACGCAGTCGATTCCGCAGATCTTCATAAATGCCTAATCGCCAAATTGGATAAACTAAACGCCAGAGTCCCTTTTGAGGGTGAAAGCTATCCGCCAGAATTTCCGAGAGCGCCATGAGATCTTGGTCTTTTGCCCTCCGGATCGTTAGGCGGGAAGCCTCAACAGCCAGCGTCTGTTGAGCTTCAGAAGCAACGTCGTGGGGCGTCACGAAAGAAAAGCAGGGGTTCACCATTGCAAAAACATAAAGAGCGCCATCACCACTCCCTTGGGATCATCACTTAACCAGAAATCATCGTCTTTCGTTTGTAGAACGATAGTATTGTACAAGTAGAGCATCGACGAATCACTTCTTCCCACAGCGCTTTCCCAGGGGCATGACACCATCATAAAGCCGATTAAGGCACAGCGCTTTATGTCCTCAAGGTATGCTCAATCCTCTAAATTTTCATGATTCGCCCACAATAATGGGAGGAGTTCGGCGCGATCGCACGATTCTTATGGTAAACCAAAAACCAAGACGAACCGAAAAAACATGACTAGTCGGCAACTTGAGGCAGAATACAACCATACTGGAAAACAAAAATTAAAATCAATTGGGGTGTACCACTAACTACCGTCACAACAGCCAAATTGCCGCAGGACAAGTAATATGCTTCCTTTCGCCAGTCGTGATAATCGAACCACAATTTTCTGGAGTCCGAGAGTTCTCACCGAGCCAGTTATTGCCAGCCGTAAAAATCTCTAACGTGCAGGCAAACGTTTTTTATTCGCAAAAGCTCTGGCAGCAGGAGAGCGGTGCATGAGATCTCAATCCACACGAAAGCCTAAACTTCTGGTTGTTGATGATGAACCCGACAACCTGGACTTGCTATATCGAACATTCCATCGCGACTATAAAGTCTTGCGGGCGGACAATGGTCCTGCCGCCCTAGAAATTTTGGAAGCTGAAGGAGACGTGGCTGTGATTATCTCCGACCAGCGTATGCCCCTGATGAGTGGCACGGAGTTTCTCAGTATCACCGCCGCTCAATACCCTGATATTATCCGGATTATCTTGACGGGGTACACCGATGTGGAAGACCTGGTTGAAGCCATCAATGCGGGTAAAGTCTTTAAATACGTCACTAAACCCTGGAATGCCGAGGAACTCAAGTCAGTCGTGCGGCAAGCCATGGATACGCATAACGTCCTCAAGTCCCGCACCAGCGAACTCTGTCGGGCGTTACGGCGGGAAACCCTGCTGAATACCGTCACCAATACCATTCGCAATGCCCAGTATGACAACAGTGGTAGTTCTCCGCTCAAGGACGTTCTCCAGCGGATTGTCGAGACTGTGGGTCACTTGCTAGAAGTTGATGTCTGTATTCTCCGTCCCTTCCAGCAAGAGCAGTTGGTCGATGAATGGTTTGTCTATCAACGGCAACATAATGATTCAGGTGGGGAGACTTCAAGGTTTAGAGACAATGGTAGGCAACCATTATCAGCGAATCATCCGCCATTAGACTTAGCCCACCCCCAAGCCAACTCCTGTACCATACAAACCAACGGTGAGACGACAGACGCGACATCCTCCCTACCGCCGCTTTTAACTCAGACGGTTTGGCAAACCCATGAAGTTACCGTTATTCACGATGTATTGACGGATGAACGATTTAATCAGGATAGTCCCGAAGTCCAAGCTCGGCAACAAGCGTATGAACAAGCAAATATTCGCTCCAGTTTAGTCGTCCCCCTAATCAGTCAACAGGAATTAGTGGCGGTGATGGCTTTACACCAATGTGTAGAACCCTATAGCTGGCAAGATGACGAAATTCAACTCGTCGTGATGGTGGCAGATCAAGCCGCCATGGCAATTTCCCAGGCACGGGCGTATGAACAGCTACACGCCTTAGCGACGCAGCAAACCCTAATCAATACGATTACCCGGGCGATTCGTTCTAGCCTTGACCCCCAAGAAATTTTCACGGCGATTACTCAACAATTAGGCGTTGCTCTCAACGTTGATGGTTGTGTTCTGTCCCTGTGGAGTGAAGACGACGAGTTTGTTCAATGTGTGGGCTTGTATGATGGGAAATCGACCAAAGTGGTAGGAGCATCGGTTAATCATCACTATCAATCCCCAGACAATAATCAAGTCACTCTCGCTGATTCCCCTACCTCCTCAATTGAATCTGTCTCCTCAACTCAACTTCCCCTGTCAGCGGTTCCGATTGTCGGCAATCCCGTATTACGGCAGCTTATTGATACCCAAGCCCCAGTGGTGCTTGATGATTTGGCAGCCAATCCCCAAATGAATGGGTCTGACCTGCCCCTGCGCCAAAATGCCCACGCCCTCTTGGTGGTGCCTTTATTAGTTGATGGCAAAATTATTGGTAGCATTAGCCTGCGGCAAACGGATACCCCGCGCCACTGGCTGCAATCTGAAATTGAACTTGCCCAAGCGGTGGCATCCCAAGCCGCCATTGCAGTTCAGCAATCGCGACTTTATCAAAAAACGCGACAGCAAGCGGAGCGGTTAATGGAATTAGACCGCCAGAAAACGGAATTTTTCCAGAATGTTTCCCACGAATTCCGTACACCCCTGACGTTGATGATTGGACCCTTGGAGTCGGCAATTAACCAACATCAGGGATTACCGTATGAACAAAGTGTGATCGCGCTGCGGAATTCGCGCCGCCTGTTGCGATTGGTCAATCAGCTACTGGATTTACAGCGACTTGATGCGGGACGGATGCAACCGAGTTTCCGTCCCTGTAACTTAATTGAATTTATTAATCAAATTGTTGAAACGTTTCGACCCTATTGTGAACGAAAAAATATCAATCTCTTGAGCCAGCTCACCGCTTGTCCTGAGATTTATTTAGATATAGAAAAATTTGATAAGGTATTGTATAATCTCCTGTCAAATGCGATGAAGTTTACCAATGCTGGGGGGAGTATTACCATCAGCGTTAAATCGACGGACAATCGAGTTTGTCTAAAAATTGCCGACACGGGTATTGGTATTAGTAAAGAACAACTTCCTCATTTGTTTGAACGGTTCCGACAAGCAGAAGGCTCAGTAAACCGCAGTTATGAAGGTAGTGGTTTAGGATTAGCGTTGGTGAAAGAATTAGTCGAACTCCATGGGGGACAAATTGATGTATCCTCGGAACAGGGAAAAGGCACAACATTCACCATTCATTTACAACAAGGAAAAGCTCACCTCCCCTTAGACCAGATTTTGGATGTTGCCACGGAAATCCAGTCCAGTCGCGCCTCTGTGGAACTGGCAGACTTGGAGTTGGACTCTGGGGAACAACAGGAGCAACCCGAAGCCGAACCTCAAGAAACTGGAGAACTTTATTCCCCTGTTGATTCACCTATACCTTTGGCGGCGAAAGTAGCGCGAATTTTGGTCGTTGATGATAATTCTGATTTACGGGCTTATGTGGGTAGTATCTTAAGGCAATCTGGGTATCAGGTGTGGACAGCCCGGAATGGAGAAGAGGGATGGCAGATGACCCAGAAGTGCCATCCTCAGCTTATCGTGACTGATTTGATGATGCCTGTGATGTCAGGACTGGATATGATTCATACTATTCGGGGTTCCCAGGACTTTAAGGGAATACCGATTATATTGCTTACGGCAAAAGCGGATGAAGCCAGTCGGATTGAGGGAACAGAAAAGGGAGCAGATGCCTATCTGTCAAAACCGTTTAATGACCGGGAATTGTTGGCAGAAGTCCGAAATTTATTGGCGCTCAAAGAACAAGAACAGCGCGTGGTTGAGTTAAATCGATATCTAACCGAGTCGGTACTGAAGCGCTTTTTACCTCCAGCCATGGTACAGAAAGCCGCACGGGGGGAATTGGCACTGGACTTACATCCAGAACCTCGCTTGGTTACGTCCTTGTTTAGTGATATTGTTGGGTTTACCGAGTTGTCGAATACCTTGCGATCGCGCCGAATTGCTGAGTTGCTCAACGAGTATCTGGTCGCCATGACTCGTGCGGTGTTTGATAATGGCGGTACGGTGGATAAGTTTATGGGGGATGGCATTTTAGCAATTTTCGGCGCTCCTGAAGAATTGAGTCCTCACGAACAAGCGCGACGGGCAATCGCCTCCGCCCGACAAATGCTGCGATCGCTCGATGAGCTGAATCAACAGTGGCAAGCGAGGGGATTGGTGGGTAATGGGGGTCCCCCGCCTGTACGCTTCCGTTGTGGGATTCATCAAGGCACCGCTGTCGTGGGTATGTTTGGTGGAGATGCACGCACCGACTATACCGCGATCGGTCCTTCAGTGAATATCGCCGCCCGACTGCAAGAAGCGGCTGAACCGAATTCAATCCTGGTTTCGGCATCCGTTGCGGATTGGCTAGACGATGATGCGATCACCAAGTATCGTTCTCTTAAACTTAAAGGGGTCGATGAAACCGTCTTAACCTTTGCCGTTAACCCTGTGCCAGTGAATGCCAATTCACCCGATCAGGGGAGTCGGTAGTGCGGGGGGAGATGGGGAAGGTGGGGAAGATGGGGGAGATGGGGGAGATGGGGGAGATGGGGGAGATGGGGGAGAT
>CAZNNK010000101.1:0-11461 GCA_964574085.1 uncultured Coleofasciculus sp. | reverse complement strand
GCATACAAGACGGTCAACCTGTAGGAGACGAGTGATAGCTAGTACAAGAAGGCAGGAGGCAGGAGGGGAGAAGGCTTATACAAAAAGACGGGAGTACCTTTTTTAACTGGAGAGTTACTTCCGCCGCGCTGGTCTAGTGACCTGCTCTTTATAGCCGTAGCTATTTCCATTTGACCAGCTTCATAGTAAACATCCTTAGTGCGCCAGGTAAACGTATTCTCTTCATAACCAAAAATTACAGGAGATTTAATCATGACCAAGATAGCAATTAATGGGTTCGGGAGAATTGGTCGAGCTGTTTTTAAGATTGCCCTTGACAATTCCGATTTAGAACTGGTTGCGATTAACGATTTAGTTCCTCCCGATAATCTTGCCTATCTGCTCAAGTACGATACAGTCTACGGCAAATATAATAAAAATGTAGATAGTACAAAGGATAGTCTAGTTATCGATGGCAAATCCTATCAAATCTTAAGTGAAAAAGATCCCGCCCAACTCCCTTGGCGTGACTTAGGCGTCGATCTTGTCTTTGAATGTACGGGAATCTTTACGAAAAAACCCGATTTAGAAAAACATATCCAAGCAGGAGCCAAGCGGGTGATTCTTTCTGCACCGGCTAAAAGTGAGGGAGTCACAACGATTGTCCATGGTGTCAACCAACCGGATGAATCAGAGCAGATTGTATCTTGTGCTAGCTGCACCACCAATTGCATTACTCCCGTTGTTGAAGTCATGGGACGCCGCATTGGGATTAAAAAAGCCATGATGACAACCATTCATGCTTATACGTCTACCCAAGCAATTGTGGATGGACCAAGCAAGAAATTTCGGCGGGGGAGAACAGCAGCGGCTAATTTAGTCCCCACCACGACAGGGGCTGCTGTCGCCACAACCCAAGTCCTTCCCCAATATCAAAACAAGTTTGATGGGGTAGCAGTACGGGCGCCAATTCCTGTAGGTCCATTTCTGATATTATTTTCGTCACCGACAAGTCAACTAGCGTTGACGAAATTAACAGTATCTTCAAAGAAGAAGCCGGAAGCGAACGCTATCAAGGCATTTTAGCAGTTTCAGAAGATCCGATTGTTTCATCGGATATTGTGCAAGATCCTCATGCTTCCATTGTCGATTTGACCATGACCCAAGTCGTTGATGGTGACTTAGTTAAAGTTATGAGTTGGTATGACAATGAATGGGGATATGCTTCCCAGATGATTAAAGAAGCGGTTCGCATGATCAAGGAATCAAAACAAACGGCTAGCTAATTTCAGTAATTGATTGGGTTGGGTTTAGTCTTGTAGGGGCGGGTTTTACCCCTATCTTTTCGATTGCACCCATAAGCGACTAAACCCGCCCCGACTTCTGCCAGTTTCGAGACTGTTTCATGCATAGATAGTTCTATTTTATTTCTGTTAACGGTAATTATGACAAGCAATAATAATCAGTACATTCGTTGGTTTGAAAATCTCACCTCTGATGATGTGTCAATGGTTGGTGGGAAGAATGCTTCATTAGGTGAAATGATTCGCAGCCTAAAAGATGAAGGTGTCCGGGTTCCGGATGGCTTTGCGACTACGGCTGAGGCTTACCGTAAATTCCTTGACGCTAATCAGCTCAATGAAAAAATTAAGTCGCATTTATCAGAACTAGAACGTGAGAAAACTCCTCTAGAACAAGTCGGAAAAGCTATCCGTAAACTATTTCATTCTGCCGACTTTCCCGAAGACATTGCCAGGGAAATTCGTGAGGCTTACGACCAACTTAGTCAACGTTATGATACCCAAGATGTCGATATCGCAGCCAGAAGTAGCGCGACGGCTGAGGATTTACCGGAAGCCAGTTTTGCAGGTCAACAGGAAACGTTTCTGAATGTTACTGGCTATGAGGAATTACTCGAAGCCTGTCGTAAATGTTATGCCTCCTTATTTACCGATCGCGCGATTAGTTATCGACAGGCGCAAGGCTTTGACCATCTGAAGGTGGCGCTTTCGGTGGGGGTGCAGAAAATGGTGCGATCGGATAAAGCGAGTGCTGGGGTGATGTTTTCCCTGGATACTGAGACTGGCTTTCCCGATGTCGTCGTGATTAATGCGACGTGGGGATTGGGTGAAAATGTGGTACAGGGTTCAGTCACGCCGGATGAATATCGGGTGTTTAAGCCTTTATTAGAGGACGCCAATTTCAAGCCAATTATTGAGAAAAAACAGGGCGCGAAAGAGAAGAAAATGATCTACGCCAAAGGGGGAAGTGAGACGACTCAAAATATAGATACCTCGTCCCAAGAGCGTCATTCTTTTGTCTTAAATGACCAGGGAATCTTACAACTAGGTCAATGGGCAAGTGCGATTGAATCCCATTATCAAAAACCCATGGATATGGAATGGGCAAAAGATGGGGATACAGGCGACTTGTTTATCGTGCAAGCCCGTCCGGAAACAGTCCAATCTCAAAAAGAAGCTGGCTCATTAAAAACCTATCGCCTCAAGGAAACGGGGAAAGAAATTATTTCTGGACTCAGTATTGGGGATGCGATCGCGGCGGGTAAGGTGTGCCGAATTAAAAGCGCCGAAGAGATTGATAAATTTAAAGAAAATTCCATCCTAGTCACCGGAATGACTGACCCTGATTGGGTGCCAATTATGAAAAAAGCCGCCGGGATTGTTACTGATCACGGCGGACGCACCTGTCACGCCGCCATTGTCAGTCGGGAGTTAGGCATTCCCGCTATTGTCGGAACAGGTGAGGCAACGAGTACGTTAGAGGATAGTCAAGAGATTACCATTTCCTGTGCCGAAGGCGATCGCGGTGTGATTTATCAGGGGATGTTGGAGTATGAGGAATCTGAACTCAACCTGGACGAAATCCCTAAAACCAAAACCCAAATTATGATGAATATTGCCAGTCCCGATGCAGCATTTCGCTGGTGGCGATTGCCCTGTGAAGGGATTGGTTTGGCACGGATGGAGTTTATTATCAATAATGTGATTAAAATTCATCCCATGGCGTTGATTCATTTAGATGAGTTAGAGGATGAAGATGCACGCCAGCAGATTCAACAATTGACTCAGGGGTATGAGGATAAGACCGAGTATTTTATCGATAATTTAGCCCGAGGAATTGCCAAAATCGCCGCCGCCCAATATCCGAATCCAGTGATTGTGCGGATGAGTGATTTTAAGACGAATGAATATGCGGACTTGATTGGCGGTCAACAATTTGAACCAGAGGAAGCCAACCCCATGCTAGGGTTTCGGGGTGCATCTCGGTATTATAGCGATCGCTACCGGGAAGGGTTTGCTTTGGAATGTCGCGCCCTAAAACGGGTACGGGAGGAAATTGGCTTCAATAATGTGATTATCATGATTCCCTTCTGTCGCACCTTGGATGAGGCGGATAAGGTTCTCCATGTCTTGGCTGAAAATGGACTCAAGCGGGGGGAAAATGGGTTAGAAGTCTATGTGATGTGTGAAATTCCCTCTAATGTGGAGTTAGCTGAGGAGTTCTCTGAACGCTTTGATGGCTTCTCCATTGGCAGTAATGACCTCACCCAGTTAGTGTTGGGGGTGGATCGGGATTCTGGCGATTTGTCCCATCTATTTGACGAACGTAATCTGGCGCTTAAGAAAACAATTCGGCGACTGATTCAAACCGCGCATCAGTGCGATCGCAAGGTGGGGATTTGTGGACAAGCACCCAGCGATCATCCAGATTTTGCCGCGTTTTTAGTGGAAGCGGGAATTGATTCGATTTCCCTGAATCCAGATAGTGTGAGTCAGGTGAAGCAGCAAGTCGCCCAACAGGAAGGTAAATGATCCCAAGTCCGGTAAGTATTCACCCGGACATAATAGTAGTCAACCAATAGGTATCTAGCTGTTCAGAAAGAACGTGCAAGGCGGTTACCATGTCTGCATCTACATCGCGGTTGTGAATATCGACAATTAGGTTATAGGCAAGCTCAAAGTTAATCCGATCGGTTTTGTCCATGACGGCAAATAGTCCGTTTGGGCTGTGGCTAAGCTTGCCAATTTCCTCTTTGCTTTTTTTGCCCGTAATCTGGGGTTCTCTAGCATCGCGGATGAGGCGAAACTGGGTTTTAGGATGGCTGAGAACAAGCTGATTGAAGTTGGCGATGCGGTGAAAAAAGGAAGAGCTACTCATGTTGAGAAAGCCAATGACAAACGTGCGATCGCCAATTCTGAGCTGTAAGTGTTCGGGAAGAACTTTTTTGCCCAGTCGCAGTTGATCAATATCGATGGACTGAAGTAGCCCAAAGGCGGCGACAATTTCGTTCAGTTTACCCCAGTCGTCGCTATCGCTGATAATCTGGGGACAGGCATCGTAGTCTTGTTCGAGTTCTCTTTGCTTTTGGAGGAGGTAATCCGCAACGGGGTGTTCGGTAGAGACATCGGAGGTAGCGATCGCCTCTTGAGGAAAGGCGCTGAGGGGTTGTAGTGGTGTGGTGATACCTGCGATCGCTTGCTTGAGTTGGTTAACCTCGTTCTCTAGTCGGTGCAGTCGGGTTTCGAGACTCGTGGGGGACGTCGGCTTTGAGGAAGCCAGAGGCGCCGAAGGTAAAGGAATGTTTTGAGCTTTGTAGCGGTAATAAGCAGCCGCACGGTTGAGAACAGCACGGATCGAGTTTTGGCTAAGAATGTCGTCGAGTTCACTACGCTCAAATAGCTGGTTTAGGTCAAGGTCAACAGATTGAGCTTTGAGACTGAGGATATCACGCAGCTTGTGATTGTTAGGTCGATTCAGGTGTACTTTGTACTGAGATACACGATCAACAACGGAACCATCAAAGAATTGCTGAAATTGCTCCCAGCGATCGGGAAAAAGGTTGAGAATAATCAGGCTGTTGGGAACGTGGGTTAAAACTTCTTTAACAGCACTGCCAAAGTTTTTGAGCAGGGTAGGCTTATCACTGAGTCCTTCAAGTTGATCAAAAATAATAATCAGTGGTTCATCGAGAGTGGAGAGTGTGCCAAAAGTGGCGATCGCTTCCAGGGAAAAGTCCTCTTTACTGATGTCATCGTGCCAGTTTTCCAATCCGATGTCTTGTACCTGTTCGTCGGGAATTTCATTGACGGCTAGCCATCGCCGCACCATATCTTTTTTGCGCCGATCCGTGTAGCGACAAAACTTGAGAATCCCTTGGAGTATTGCCGCAGAATATCCAGCCGCCGTGTAACGATTCGTCCACCAGTCCATGATGTGACGTTCAATGTACTGCCACCAATCGCGGTTCCGTTTTGTTCCCTCTGAACCAATCCGGCTGTAAAGACTGAGGCTGTCTTGCTCCAATGCGGAGAGGATTTGCATCCCCTTCTGGGTGGTGGTAACTGTTTCGATTGATTTGAGGATGTTGACAAAGCTGTTGGCAAGCAGTTGATCTAACTGGGTGTGGGGAGTGTCGGGAATGCCTTCAGCAAAGGATTCAAGAATGCGAGCATAGGTATGATATAGAACGGCGTTGGCATTATTGGGCTGGCGAATAAATAGCAGGCGATTGGTTTTCAGCCGTTCTTTGGCGAGTCTCATCATTAGGTGGGTTTTACCCGCTCCGGCTTCGCCAATGACAACCGCACCTTTGCTTTGCTGGTTAGGATCGCGTTTGATGTCATTGATGATGGACTTAAGGATTTCGTATTCGCTATGATAAACCGCTTGCAGGTCAATGTGATCTTGGAATGGTGTGTCTACGCGGCTACTACTAAAAGGGTTGTAGGTGTGCCGCAGGCGTTCGTACATAGCCAGATGTCCTTTGAGTTTTCGGTAGAGATGATAAGTAAACTCGGCATCGTAGCGTGCCGTATGAGCGCGGTTGGCGTCGAATAGCCTGTTTTCAACTCTGAGTCGGAAATGCTTGCTCAGATATCCGAGTGAGTATCCAGCCAGATTGGGAAAACATCGTCGTGCCAGTTGGCAACTACACTCGAAGGAAAACGAGGGCAACCTGATCCCGGCTTGAACAAAGCTGTTGTGCAGCACCTGGCTGTCGTGTGCAGCATAGTGGCAGACAAGTGTTTTGCCCTGAGCCAGCGCAGCAAATTCGCTCACGATGTCGCGCAAACTCTTGCACTTGAGGCGAATGGCTGTATTATTTTGATGATCTTCAGTGAAGGCTTCATAGATGAGCTTCCCCTGATTGTCGATGACGGCAATTTCGCTAAGAGCGCTTTTCCCCTCCGTGTCAATAACGATGAAGTCTCGCTCTGTCATATCCTATAAGTTCTACGGCAACCAACCCAAGCGGGAACAAATTTGTTCCCTGTTCCCTGTTGCCTTTCCTAGCTAAAATGTCCCGCCTTAGACCGATAACCGTTCTACTTACCCGACTATTCATGGGCAACATGCTGAACTAAAATTTGAACCTGATCATATCTTGCCAAACTCCCGGCATCGGTGCTAGAGTGTGTATGGTTGATTTTCGGTAGAGTAAGCTTGTTTCGATTTTTTCGATTTCGATTTTGTCCGCAGGCACTTCTCCGATTTAACACGCTACAGGTTCAGTAAAAAGGAAGTGTCCTATGTCTATTTACGTTGGTAATTTGTCCTACGACGTTACTCAAGAGGATTTGACGGAAGTTTTTGCCGAGTACGGTACCGTCACTCGCGTGAGTGTGCCTAAAGATCGTGAAACCGGACGTCCCCGAGGGTTCGCCTTTGTGGAAATGGAGTCTGAGTCGAACGAAACCAATGCCATTGAAACCCTTGATGGTGCTGAATGGATGGGACGCTCAATGAAGGTTAATAAAGCAAGACCACGGGAACGCAGCAATGGCAATCGCGGTGGCTATAACCGTGGTTCTTTCTAAATAAACTTGCTCCACTTCCCCATCCGCCTGTACGGTGGGGATCGATAGTAGGTTTTTCCTTGTGCGTGTCATACTGATATCGCTACACGGCATGAGGGCGGTGACATAAATCGCACCTTGTGAGAAAACTTGTTTACCGCGATCACGTTCAGTGTTTAGCGGTGGGAGTTTCAAAAGCTGATTTCCTTATTTTTTATTAATAAGGAAATAACTAGTTATGGCTTTTGAACGTTGAGGGCAGGTAAATGTCTGCCCTTTTTGTGTTGAGCTTCAAAGGAGGTAAGCATGGCTCAAGTTATTATTGGAGAAAACGAAGGAATTGAATCTGGATTGCGACGATTCAAGCGCAAAGTATCTCGCGCTGGGATTTTCTCAGACATGAAGAAGAACCGCTTTTTTGAAACTCCCTTGGAAAAGCACAAACGCAAGGAAATAGCCCGACATCGCCAACAACGCAGATATCGGAAACGGCGTTGAGTCATTAGGTGAAAAGATGTTTCTGCTGTAGGGGCTTGGTGACCAAGCCCGTACTAAAATTGTGGAATAGTTTTTACCATTGAATCGGGCGCAAGTCTTTGCGCCCCTACAGTTTCCTCGCAGTACGACAGTGCAAGAGTTTGAGGCTATTTTTACAATGACTACCTAAACGGAAGTGATATGAAACCCCTATCTGGTCTACCCTACACACTTATACAGCAAGCCTTATCTAGGGCACTCGCAAGGTAACTCGAATTGTTCCAGTAACGGATTCGGAAATAGACCAACCTAATAGCGATCGCCGAATTGGATCGACAATGGTGGTATCCTGTAACGTTGACTCGATATCGTCGAGGATCACTCGTTGAATAGCACCATCGCGAATCTGCAACTCGAAGATAATTTCTCCTGTGAAACCCTCTGGGAGATTCAGGGATTGTAAATGTTGAGTCAAAGACGCGATCGCATTCTCTTCTTGTTCCGGTTCTAACCCTTCAATCTTCACTACTGTAAGTTGAGGTGAACCTTGGCTAGTTGTGTCATCAGGCGCTGCAAGTATAGTGTCCCCACCGCCTCTAGTTCCCCCAGCTTGTCTACTCAGGGGTATTATCCCAGAGGGGGCAGGTGCAAAGTTAGCAGTTCCACTCATATTCGCGACATCATCCGCACCGAAAATTCCTTCATAACTTACCCCTTCTGGTAATTCCACCGGAACTTGTACCCGTCGCCTTGTTCCATCGGGTTCCACTCGCACTTCTTCACTTACCGCGACAAATGCTGTATATTGCGATAACAAGTTATAATCTAACGCCGTCTGCGTCACCGCCTCGACACCCGACTTAGTTTCACCACCAAACATTTGATTCATCAAATCTTTGATCCGGGCGCGTCCCCACAATTGGGCAATTGCTGGATTATCACTACTCTGATCAAAATTCACCGATAGGGTTTGTTCATACCGTTGACCCCCTGCTGCCATTCCGGTTATCTTAATCGTGCCATTGCGACGGTCTGGTTTACGTCCAAACAAAACCAGAGGCTGATTGGCAAATAAATCGGGTGCAGCTAGGGGATAGATTTTCGCCGATGTCCCCTCACCTTGCCAACTAACTTGAATATCCGTTAAGACTGGATTATTAATTTGGCGGAAGAATGTTTCCGCCACCTTCTGCGTGGGTTCATCCTGACGAATCATTTGGGCTGTACCCCGCCCCACCTCGGCTAAACGGTTCAGCAAGAAGCGATTCACTGAACTCCCGACACCGAAACTATAAAGACGATTACCGGGTTTGAGTTGTCGTTGTACCTCAGCAATCACCTCCGCCTCATTGCCAATATAGCCATCGGTGAGTAACACGACACTTCGCAGCCGATTCGGTGCAGATGGTGGGAAGTTTAACACCGCCCGTATCCCATTCATTAATTCTGTACCGCCATTTGCCTGCAATCCATTAATATAATTCAATGCCTGAGTACGATTTTGGGCTGTATTGGCTAACGGTTGCGGTGAAAGCTGAGTTGTTGTATTGGCAAAATCGATAATCGTAAACGTATCATCGGGATTCAACCCATTAATAAAGCGGCGCATCAATTCCTGGGACTTCAGCAACGGTTCACCGCGTTGAGAACCCGATGTATCCATGAGAAAGACGACATCCTTGGGTACTATCTCATTAGGGCGATAGTCTAAGGCGGGGATTAGGTAAAGGGCAAAATGTCCACCCCGTTCATTGGCTTGGGAAAGGATCGTGGCTTGCGTGCGATCGCCTGCGACTTGATAGCGTAAAATGAGGTCTTTGTTGGGAATTGTGTCTTCCCCGCCTAACTGTACCTGTACCGTTTCACCTCGGCGTTGGGTGCGAAGCTGATGGGAGGGGGAACGCACATCCTGAATCGGTACGCCAGCATTAATCTCTACGGTGACATTAATATCATGTCCTGAACGAGTTTCCGGCTTGAGAACTGGGGGAGTAATTCGGGAGGCGTCGGGAACTTGGTCTGTATTTCCACGATTACCACTGGGATTACCCGGAATATAACGGGGTCCGACAACCATGGGAAACACAAATTCATAGTCACCGCCCTGAAATTTTAGGCTATCGGTGTAGCGAATCGTGACATCAATCTGTTCTCCGGGTTTGATATTTGCCAGAGACTGGGTAAAAATATTAGCCCGTTCTTGTTCTAGGAGTCCCGCCGTTCGCCCTTCCTGACGCGCCTGTTCGTAAATCGCTTGGGCTTCCTCACGCTTTTTAATCTCCCCTTTAATCGTGCGATCGCCGATTTTAATCTCCATATCATACACCGCCGCTTCATCGGGCAAGGGGAAGACATAGACGGCTTCTAAGGGTTCCGCAAAGGGGTTTTCAAAGGTTTGTGTTACTTCAACCTGAGAAACATTTCCTGTAACTTTGGCATTCACCTCGGTATGCTTGAGGGGAAAGACTTGCTGTTGTCCCTCTTCCGATTGAACGTATAAGCCGCCGACAGGAGGTTCTTCTGGAGTGTTGGTAAGCGTTTGGCTAATTACCCGTGTCGGAACCTTAGCCGGAACTTGAGCTAAGGTTATCGGAACAACTACGAAGATACCACTTAGGCATAAAGTTATAGGTATAGCCTCGATAAATTTCATACACGTCTCATTAAAAAAGTTTGGAAACTTTATGTAGTTTATGTAGGGTGGGCAAGAGTTATAAAATGCAAAATGCTTATAGTATCGTTCGTTGCTCTTGCCCACCACAGGAGTACTTTAAGCTGATTACCAGTAAGGCAAGATATGAGTATAACTTAAAAGAGTTGGGAGTGCGAGAGTCTTAAGTTGTGACTATCGGGTAATCCAGACTGATAACAAGGATGGAAAGTTTCGCCACATCTACTCATCCTCCTGATCAAATAATTCTAACAAACCCACTGTGCCCACAAAGAACGTATAAGTCCCATAGACGATGGGTATCTTTTGTCTAGAAGGCGCATAAGCCGCCGCGATAATCGCTTCAACGAAATGCATGGTAACGGCAAAACGCCCCAGCCAAAAAACGGGTTCCAGGATTGTGGGAACACTCAGATCACTGAATAAAGCATAAATATTCCAGAGTTCTAGTGCAATTGCGCCACTGATCAGACTGGTGGATACAACTTTTATGGCGTTGAAAATGTTTTTTTGTTTGATAGACTTTAACTGCATAATTCAGAGTCAAGCGTTTTGAATGTTTATTAGCTTACCACAAAATTCCCTGAATATTTCCTGGTTCTACCGCAAGGTTAGGGATTGTCAAGATTGTGGGGATTAGTGGGATTGTAGGGGCGAGTCGCTGATCAAATGTGCAGGGTATCCGATAAAATTGATGGGTTGCTGGTGTGAATTTATGCGGCGGGTCGCCTAGGGTTTGTTTTTCATTGGAGACAAGCCAAGCTGTAATGCATTTAAATTGGGTATTAGTAGCAAGCAAGATGCTCAATGTAGCAAGCAAGATGCTCGCACTACGGCAAGGATTGCGCCATTATTGATATTAAGGTTTAAATGCCGAACAGCTTATGAAAGGAAAGGATTACTATGTCTAGCCGTAATAACCGAATAGGAGAACTTTTTTTGAAGCCAATCATAAGCGTCTTGATTGGTCAGGATCAACTCCAGTTCTATGAAACCATTGATTGGCAAAAGCAGAGTGAACGTTTCCGACAAACCAATCTCATTTATCCCGACTATTATAGCCAGCCCGACTTTCATGGTATTGAAGGTGGCTATCTGAATCCTATAGCGGCTATTACCTATGATACTGTGACGGCTTATGCGTCTCCACCCAATGAAACTCGGATTCGCGAACAATTAATAACGACTATTGAAAAGCCACCCAGTCGAATTCTTGATCTCGGTTGCGGTACAGGTTCGACAACATTGATGTTAAAGCAGGCGTTTCCGGAAGCCGTTGTTATCGGATTGGATTTGTCTCCGTATATGCTGATTGTGGCAGACTACAAAGCACAGCAATCAGGACTAGAGATACAATGGCAGCATGGTTTAGCTGAAGCTGCGGGTTTTGAGGATGCTTCCTTTGATTTAGTCACAGTCTCCATGGTATTACATGAAACGCCGCCCCTGATTTCTCAGTTAATTGTACAAGAACTGTCTCTTATACACATTCCGAGCCCACGAGACTAAGGCGAAT
>CAZNNK010000100.1:2879-11464 GCA_964574085.1 uncultured Coleofasciculus sp. | reverse complement strand
AGCTAGTTGTAATTACACCCAATAAAGTGGGCAAAAATTTATTCAAAATCAGTGTAGGGATGCCTAGCTGAGCGATTAACCAGTAAAGCGCGGTATATCCAGAAGGTGCTACCGATTGATGGTAATCAGTAATTAAATCATCGGGAAATAGGGCAGGATCTAAGAACCGCTGCATCCAGAATACATGCTGACGAGCATCACTATCAATCAGATAGTTACCGCGAAACGCTAGCTCTAGGGCTAAGACGCTGTAAATTACCGAGAATGTTAGGCTCAAACTGAACCAAAATATAAGCTGAGATCGGCGTATTTTATAAGTGGGTGTCGTGAGCCATTGTTGCAGATAAGAGATTTGCATAGTAGCGATTGAAGATTACCCGTCAAGTTTTCAGAAAAGAAGCTAAACGAACTAAAAAATAGGACGACAAAGCCCCCATTCTCGACAATCTTGTTATAGTAATAGCTTGGCAGTCAAGGTATTTCCAGTTACATGCCACTTAAATAAACATGTTTTGAGTGGTAAAACCACCTATACAATGGGAAATCACCAGTCCAATCACCTCTTGAGTCTGTGTCATTCATTGCCAATCTGCTGTTCAAAGCAATTTCTATCATCTGGGCATTAGTAGAGTATCAGATATTCTAGTTAAGTTAAAGCAGTGTAGCATTAATCCTGAGCAAGTCAATTTAAGGTAAGAGTTTAGAGAAAAGAAGATCTATGGTCAACATTTTAGTCACAGGGGCCGCCGGCTTTATCGGATATCACCTCAGTCAACGGTTACTTGCCCAGGGTGATACCGTGATTGGACTGGATAACCTGAATGCTTACTATGATGTCTCCCTCAAACAAGCCCGACTGGCGCAACTGGAGAATCAACCTGGGTTTCGCTTTTATAAACTAGACCTAGCAGACCGCGAAGGGATTGCCCAGTTATTTGCCCAAGACTCCTTCGAGTTCGTCGTCCATCTGGCAGCACAGGCGGGGGTTCGCTATTCCTTGAAAAATCCCTACGCTTATGTGGATAGTAACTTGGTGGGTTTCACCAATATCCTGGAAGGGTGTCGCCATTCCGATATTAAGCATCTGGTGTTTGCTTCATCGAGTTCGGTGTACGGCGCGAATACGAAAGTGCCGTTTTCGGTACAGGATAATGTCGATTGTCCGGTTAGCCTCTATGCGGCTACTAAGAAAGCGAATGAATTAATGGCTCATGCCTATAGCTATTTGTACAACATTCCGACAACAGGCTTGCGCTTCTTCACGGTCTACGGGTCGTGGTATCGTCCCGATATGGCACTCTTTCTATTTACCAAAGCGATTCTGGCTGAACAGCCGATTAATGTGTTTAACTATGGTCGGATGCAACGGGATTTTACTTATGTTGATGATGTCGTCGAGGGGGTGGTGCGAGTCATGGGTAAGATTCCGCCGCCGGAAGCCTCAGGAAACTCCTCACCTGGTTCGAGAAGTTCTGCACCTTACAAACTCTACAACATTGGCAATAATCAACCGATTGAACTCCTGCAACTCATCGAAACCCTAGAACAGTGTTTAGGCAAAACGGCAGTGAAAAATATGCTACCTATGCAACCGGGAGATGTGCCGATTACTTATGCGGATGTGGATGATTTGATCCAAGATGTGGGATTTAGACCGAATACGCCGATTGAAGTGGGTGTGGAACGATTTGTCCAATGGTATCGGTCTTATTACAATATTTAGGGGCTGCTGAATAAGTTTTATGGTGAGGGGGAGATGGGGTGAGGGGGAGATCTCACAAGGGTAGGTTTTTTAAGATTGGGGTTCAGGTAAGACAAGGAAGACAGGTAGACCAGTAGACAAGGAAGAGTGAGAACGAAAAATAGGGCGTTTCGGCTTTTAGAAGTTAGCTTGACCGAACCTAATTCTGTACGGTTTTCCTCCCTTGTCTTCTTGTCACCTTGTCCGCCTTGTCTTGTCCCAACCATAAAATAAAAAACCTACACCTGTAAGGAGGGGGAGATGGGGTGAGGGGGTGAAGTTTTTATTATGGGTGATGGGTCTGGACATCATATAATTAGTTTATATATTTTAGCCAGACAAAAGCCGCCCTACAAGGGCGGGGCTTGTATCCCATTATTTCCGGTCAAACCTGCCCCTACACAGGCGTCATTCCTGACTAGCGAAGCGAAGGTTTAACCTTTTTCATTGGTTATCCTTCGGGGTTTGGTCATCCGGCTGGATATTGTCCTCCATCCGTTTCATCAAAAGCTGTTTGGCTTTGAGGATATCGGATTCGGTGCCATAGTGATTGTGATAGTAATAGTAAGATCGGGTGGTATACCCTTTAACACCATTGGCAACCACCCCTAACACAGTGGCGTTAGAAATTCTCATACTATCCAAGGCTTGCATTAACGCCGAGCGATCGCTCTTACCCAAACCCACTACCATAATCACACCATCGGCGTGAGCCGCCAAGAGACGCCCATCGGCTAGTCCTAACACCGGTGGTGTATCGTAAATCACCAAGTCAAAAACGGCATGAAATTGTTCCATTAAATGTTGCATCTTCTTGGAACACAGCAGCCGACTGGGATCAGGGGGGACTTGACCGGCGGGGAGGACATACAACCGATCCCACATCGGTAGGCGCTGGATTGCTTGTTTCGCGGTCAATCCAGTGGCGATGACGTTACTTAAGCCGACGTGATTATCTAGGTTCAAACAATGATGAACCTGAGGGCGGCGTAAGTCAGCATCCACCAGCAACACTCGTTGACCCATGGCGGCGGCGGCTTGGGCGAGGTGGACGGAAACGGTGGATTTTCCTTCTGAGGGGGTGGCTGAACTAATCACGATGGAGTGAACAGGGGTATCGCTACCCAGAAACCGAATATTCGTTTGCAGGGAACGGAAGGATTCTAAAAAGGGAGACGCATTGTAGCTGCGGGATGAGCGACGCGATTTTTCACCGTTGTGGGAAGGGGGCGGTGATGTCATCGGGGTTAGGTTTGCCGTAGACATCATCTGTTTGAGTTGTTTTTGGTAGGGGATAATCCCCAGTAGGGGAAGTTTGGTCAAGTCTTTGAGTTCATCGGGAGAATGGAAGACATTATCCAACCGTTCGATCAGCAACGCCACGCCCATGCCTAACAATAACCCCGCGATCGCCCCTAATGTGATATTGCGCTGTTGATTGGGCCACACGGGAACTTCCGGGACTTGCGGCTTTACTATAATCTGCCAGGGTAAGGCTTTCTGGGCGGCTTCAATTTCCAGGTTTTCCCGCACCGCCAGAAAACGATTTAAGCTATCGGTAGCGACTTGCAGTTCTCGCTGTAAATCGGTGTAGCGGCGGGCAATGACGGGGATTTGTTTCACCTGGAGATTGAGCAGTTGAGCGGCTCGTGCGATCGCACTTTGTTTGACTTGTAAGACTTGCAGTTGATTGGTGGCTTGCACCAGTTGCTGGGTTAAATCCGTGCGAATCGAATTCGGGGACGCACTGGACACTCCCGCCTCGGTGAGGTTGGCGCCCAATACTTTTTGGGATTCTTGGTTGAGTAAGGGTAAGAGATTATTCCGTTTCTGGCGCAAGGCTTGCATCGTGGGGCTTTGGGGTGTAAACCGCGCCGATTCTAGGGCAATCTGGGATTCAATTTCCGCGAGTTGGTTGAGTAACTTTTGGTAGCGAGGGGCTTCACTGAGGCTGACTGTGGCAACCGCTTGCTGGGGTGATAATCCCAACTGCTGTAAGAGCGTGTTATAAAGCGATCGCGTTTCTTGATACTGAACCTGAGTTTGCAACTGCTGCTGTTCGATCGCACTCACCTGTTCCGATAACTCTTGGGCTTGGATTTCCGGGTCGAGGAGGTTGTGTTGTTGGCGAAAGGCTTGCAGTTGTCCTTGCAGCTTATTCACGCGATCGCGCAGCACGGGTAATTGGTCATCGACAAACTGAATTCCCTGTTTCAAGTTCAATTGTCGCTCTTGCAGAGAGTAACGTAAATATCCTCGTGCAACTTCGTGTAGAACCCGCCGCACTTTTTCCGGCTTAGTATCCCGATAACGTCCTTCTAGGATCTTAGTTTCTCCTAGTCGGCTAACAATTAGCTGACTCATTAAGGACTCGTAAGTGACCTCAGGATAATGCTTATTGATCTCATCAACAATCGCCTTCATCAGCTTTGGACTACGTAACACCTGAATCTGGGTATCGTAATCCAGTGCCGAATTCCGTCCATCACCACCACCCACCACTTCCGTGAGTTTGTCCAAGTCTCCTTCCTCGGTGACGGGTTCGACCAGCAGTTGAAACTTGCTTTCATACTTGGGTGTCTGATTCAGCGTCCAAAAACTGATTCCCGCCGTCACTGCGATCGCGACTCCAGCAATCACTAACGCCCGACGCCGAATCACATTGACCAACTGTCGCAATGTCCATTCATCAGATTCAGGTTCCGGAGGTGGCGTCCGGTAGACCATCGGTGGTGCATACTGTGGGTGTTTTCCATTACCATTGGGCGATAATGGTTGTTGAATCTGACCGATCTCCATCTTTCCCCTACTCCTGATGAATGGACTGGTTTGTTATTGCTAAAATCTCATCTTACCTTGTTTGATTCTGTATCAGGCAACATGAAATAATCAACCATCAACCTAGAATCCAAAAAATCTAAAGATAGAGAACACACTGCCAATCGGACTGACGATTGTCCCCAACGTATCTGTGACGCGGGTCAAGCCGGAACGTCTGACGATAATCACATCATTAGGGCGCAATGGCGGATTGCTTTCATCGTTAACATCGGCAGTAAAATCCACCTCGATTTCCCGTTTTTTAACGGTACCGTTGGGTTGCAGACGAACCAACTCCACGGAACTCTTACGGGCGCGGCGGTTATCGAATCCGCCAGACGCGAGCAAGGCTTGATTTAAGGGGGCGTTCGCTGGGATTGATACTGTACCCGGTTTCTCGACTTCTCCCACCACATTGACATTAATAATTGCCGCCGAAAAGCTCGCTGATGCCAATTTTGTAGCTTCTGAAGCGGTCAGGGTTTCGGCTTCGGGGACTCTAATCGTGTCTCCCTGTTGCAGAATCACATCTTCAGAGAGATCACCCTCTTGCAGGAGTTCCCAGAGATTGACAACGATCAGTTGCTCAGAGCCATCTCTGGTGGTGCGTCGCACTTCAACATTACGAATATCGGCAGATTGAGTAATACCTCCCGCCACTTGAATTGCCTGGGTTACTGTTGGCGGTTCTGTATTGTTACCACCGCCGCCACCAGCCTGGTCAGCCGTAGCTGCTCCCGATGTGGCGGCGGTCACGGTATAAGGACCCGGACGTACTACTTCCCCGACGACGGCAACTTTAATTGGCTTAACCGCCTCTGGCGAAAAACTCGCAGTTGCCAGTTGACGGCTTTCTAGGGGGTCAATTCCGGTGGTGGTGGGGATAAAGACTTCATCACCATCCCGCAAGGTGACGTCTTGGGATAGATTGCTATTTTGCAATAAGTCCCAGAGATTAACCGTATAGGTTTGGCGGGTATTTGAGTCAGTCAAGCGGCGAATTTGCACGTTTCGCACATCAGCCGAGCGGCTAATTCCGCCAGCAAGCTGAACCACTTGAGTCACGGTGGGAAATTGTTGCCCTTCGTTGAGGGTGACGCTGTAGGAACCGGGACGATTGACTTCCCCGGCGACGGCAATTTTTAGGGGACGAGCATCAATCAGGGTTAAGGTGACTAACGGGCGTCTGACAAAGGGAGCATATCGCTGAGAAATTCGTTCACTGGCTTCATTGATGGTTAATCCTTCGACAACGACACTGCCAGCAACGGGTAAGTTGAGGGTACCATCGACTAAAACCTGGTAGTCTCCACTATATTCAGGAACATCGAAGATGGTTACGCCCACGCGATCGCCTGATCCGAGGGTATAGGGTAAGTCGGGTGGTGGATTCGTAACCGTCGTTGGTTCTATGGGTGAAAATGTGGGGACTTGCGCCATTCCCGGAAGCGGTGCGGTTACGGCAAAAAAGGCGAATAGGGTTAAACCTGCCACAGATGGCGTTAAATGCTTGCTCAACTTGATCCTCCCGATCCCCATGGTGCAAAAATTGTCAATGGGTCTTTTAACTCTCAGTTTAGTCATATTTATTACAGATGTCTTGGCTCATTCGTGATAAAGTTACATTACCGTTGAAGCGAATTGGCACAAAAAAGTTCATGCTTATATAAGTAGCAGCACGCCCACTAAGTTTTGTAAACAAGCCTCAAACCCTTACAAAGGACGTAGCTTGCTTCTCGAAGAGCGCGAGTTCTCAATTGTGTCCACCTACTTACTCAACGTGGCGTCCTCTGAAAAGCGCGTCATTTATAACCTGACAAAGACTTATGCCAATCAATTATAAATAGGGGGAAGGATGCTCTCACCTTAAACTCGCGATCACCTTAACGATAACCGATTTTCAAATGTTTGACCCAACTCAGTGGTTCCTGACGCACTTTGGCTTGAAGGAAAAACATTTGACTATACCGATTCGGAAATCGAGTTTATTTTTGTCGAATTATACAAGTTTAAGAAAGTTTACAGCACGTCGGTAAAGGGCGCACGTCAGTGCGCCCCTACAGGGATTTCTGATGACTTTTTATCTATTGATTGGGGCGTCCCATTCCTCTTCGACCCCGACGATTTCCGCGCATCTGACGTATTTGTTCTTGTTGTTCCTCAGTTAAGACATCTCGCATCTGTTCCCGTGCGGATTGGTGAATTTCCCGCATCTGGTTCCGTTGTGCTTCAGTCAAATTGAGCGCCCGCATCCCTTCCCGATGTCGCTGGCGTTGTTCCCGCAATTCTTGGAACTGTTCCTGTTGTTCGGGGGTGAGAATCTGTTCGATTTGCGAGTGTTTGTTATCCCGGATTTGCTCTAACTGCGCTTGTTGTTCGGCGGTTAGGTTGAGTTCCTCTGCGAATGGAGGTTGGGCAAATGCTGTCATGGGTGCAGCCGCGAGGGTAATTGCAGCGAGGGTGGCGAATAAAGGAAAGATTTTGATGTTCATAATGTTACAGTTGTGAACGGTTTGGTGTTTGATGTCTTTATCCTAGAAACTGTAGGGGTTAAACCACCTGAGGCAAACGTCCTGATTTGAGATAGGACTTTAGTCCTAGTGCTTCAGGTGTAGGGAAGATGGGGGAGATGAGGAAGGAGGGTGTAGAGGCGTAGCATGCTACGTCTCTACCTTACCTGTTCCCTGTTCCCTGTTCCCTGTTCCCTGTTCTCTGACGAATGACCAAACATCCAATTCCTTTCCTCTTATATCTAGAATGGATTCTCCTAGGAATCATCGCTATCATTGAATTCCTGCGGTTTCCCTTTCCCCACCTCCCTCGTTTCCCTCTCCTGAATCTATTTGGTTTAGCCGTCTTTGGCATCATGGGGTTGAGATTACCGACCCAAAAATCAGTCAAGGTGATTTACACTGGCGTGGAAATTGGCTTAATTCTCCTTGTCTCCTTAGTGGGCAAACTTCGCATGTTGCCCTTGATGTTAATTATTTTAGTGATCCGAAACTGTTTTATCTTTGAACGGCAAAGTCGCTTAATTATTACCGGACTCGCCTTCGTCTTATTTCTAATGCGAGAAGTTGACCGATTTCAGTCTCGCAGCCTTCGTCCTCGTCCTCCCTTTCGCCCCCCAGTTTTGGCAATGCCAGAACGCTGGCTATTTATCCTTTTAAGTTCTATAGTAGTCTTTGGATTAGTCTTAGTCTTCCTCCAGTTATTAGTTGATGCGGTATTAGCCGAACGGCGCAGTCGCGACGAATTAGCACAGGCAAATGCACAACTGCGGCGCTATGCTACCCGGATTGAGGATATGGCGACGCTGCAAGAACGGAATCGGATTGCGAGGGAAATCCATGATTCCTTGGGACATTCCCTAATTACATTTAACCTGCACTTAGAAGCGGCGTTGCGACTTTTGGAGTCGAATCCGACAGAAGCCAAAGATTTTTTACTGGAAGTGAAACAAGTCGCCGCGACTGCGCTGCAAGACGTGCGTCAATCCGTGGCAACTCTGCGGTCTAACCCCTTACAGGGGCAGTCTTTAGAGGATGCGATCGCCTCTTTAATCCAAGAGTTTCACAAGTCTACAGGTATCTTACCCGATTGTCAGATCAAGTTGTCCCATCCGGTGACGCCTGATGTGAAAATGGCGAGTTATCGGATTATCCAAGAATCCCTCACCAATATCTATAAACACGCCAAAGCCACGGAGGTGAGTATCCAGATTTGGACAGATTCCCAGTTCCATCTGATCATTGAGGATAATGGCAGAGGATTTGATGTGACGCAGAATACCACGGGTTTTGGACTGCAAGGGATGCGGGAACGTACCCAAGCCTTAGGGGGTCGTTTTACAATTAACACAGCACCCGCACAAGGGTGTCAAGTTATTGTTGAGTGGTGATTTGTCATTTGTCATTTGTCTTATGTCATACTCGCTTCCCGAAAAGAAGCAAGCTAGGTCATTTGTGGATTGGGGATTGGGGAAGTTTTGAGTGTGTAGGGGCGGGTTTAGGGACTTTCTGCT
>CAZNNK010000100.1:0-2779 GCA_964574085.1 uncultured Coleofasciculus sp. | reverse complement strand
TGGCTATTGATGGTAAACTTTGTACAAAACCCGCCCTGATTTAAGGTTGAGTGTGTAGGGGCGGGTTTAGGGACTTTCTGCTTGGCTATTGATGGTAAACTTTGTACAAAACCCGCCCTGATTTAAGGTTGAGTGTGGAGTGGAGTTTTTATGATTAAAATTCTATTAGTTGATGACCAAAATCTAGTCCGACGCGGGTTAAAAGCCTTATTACAGTTTGAAGCGGATTTAGAGGTTATCGGAGAAGCCGATAATGGAGAAACCGCGATCGCTCAACTTGAGACCTTGAACCCTGATATTATCCTCATGGATGTGCGTATGCCTGTTATGGATGGTGTCGCTGCTACTCGGCAAATCACTCAACGGTTTCCCCCCATCAAAATTTTGGTTTTAACCACATTCGATGATGATGAGTATGTTACCCAAGCCTTGCACTATGGGGCATCGGGCTATTTACTCAAAGATACACCCCCCGACGAATTAGCCCAAGCGATTCGGGCGGTACATAAGGGGTATACTCAACTCGGACCGGGAATTGGTCAAAAGATTATGACGCAAATCCCTGCTTCTGTCTCCCATTCTTCAAGCGCTTGGGATGAACTCACCCCCAGAGAACAGGAAATCCTCCACTTAATCGCCACGGGGGCGAATAACCGAGAAATTGCCCAAACTCTCTATATTTCCCAGAAGACCGTGAAGAACCACATTACCAATATCTTAAGCCGATTGAACCTACGCGATCGCACTCAAGCGGCAATCTGGGCAAACTCCCATTCAATCCACGGCTAGGAGTTCCACAGACTCAGCCAAAATTATAGGTTGATTTTCGTATTCCGCTTCTATGCTTTGTTCCACATCTAAATCCCAAGTCAAATCGTAATCCTTCTCCAATTCCTCCTTACTGACAAACTGACTCACTTCCCCTGTAACTCTCACCCAGTTGTCCTTTATAATCGGCGTATCGGGATTAGCATTCATCACCAGGACTTGTTTGTCTAACAGGGGTTCTTCCTGTTCGAGCTTAAATGTACTCGAATCGATAACCTCGCCCACCTTACCATCCACTGTAATCATCTCACCCGTCAACTCCTCCCTATTCTCAGAGACATCGCCTAAAGTAGAAGCATTATCTATGGCTGTCTCATCTACTGTCTCCTCTGGCGGTATAGCCACTTCCTGTTCATGGAAAATACTACAAGCTGACAAAAGTACCATCACCAGCCCCAAACCCATCATTTTCCGAAATACCATTGAGAACCCTCCTAACTGCGGTTATGCTTTACACTAAACAAAATAGACGTGCGATCGCGTCTGGCTAGAGTCTCACTCCTACATCCTTCCTGAGAGAGAAATTTACACACTCCTTAATCTAGGTTCGTAGTTGCGCTTTAGCGCCATAAACGCCTGTATCACCGACTCTTGGCGTGACACAGCTAAAATGGTGGAATAGATTTTACCATTGAATCGGGCGACTGAGTAACTTTGCCTTAATTCCATTAACCATCCTCTAAACCTATGTCTCACTTCACCACCATCAACGTTCAGATAAAAAACGGCGAGATTCTGCATCAAACGTTGCAGGAGTTGGGGTATCACGTCGAATGCAATACCTCGGTACGCGGCTATCACGGAAATACTACCCAAGCCGAATACGTGATTCGCCAGTCTAATGGTTACGATTTAGGATTCCGTCAAAATGAGGAGGCGTATGAACTCGTGGCAGATTTCTGGGGGGCGAGAATTAATCAAACAGAATTCGTCAATTCCGTGAATCAAAAGTACGCCCATAAAATGTTAATGCATTCCGTGCAAGAACAAGGATTTAATGTCGAAGCAGAAGACGTATTAGAAGACGGTACAGTGCGGGTAGTTGTGGGACGCTGGCAATAAAAAAGTCTCCCCATTCCCCCTTCTTATCGTCAAGGCGGGTTGAGTCCCTCGGTTGATCTCCAATAATGCATCAACAAAACCCGCCCTTCGTAAGAGTAGTAACATGGCATCTCTCGATTGAAGTTCGTAGTAAGGGCTTGACGCTTAAATGTTGTTGGGTTTCGGCGCGTCAACCCAACCTACAGCTTTTCATGGTTAATTCACATGTCATATAGTGACTTTACGTTAGCCAAAGTCAAAAAAGACTTTGACTTAAGTACTGTAGAAGAAATGAATACGTTTAGTCAGGTTACTGAGTTTGCACCCAGTTCATTCCTGACAGATACTTTACACTATAATATTCCCTTAGCCTTAGCCAGCAATAGTGAAAAAGCTCGATCTGAAATGATTATTGCCCCAATTTTAATTGATATCAGAAGACAATTACACGAACAGATAAACTTATTTTCGGGAATCGAATTTAATATTGATAAAGCACGCGGATTGAATGGAGTGTGCGATTTTCTGATTAGCCAGTCTCCGGAACAGTTATTTGTCAATGCGCCAGTGATTACACTGGTAGAAGCAAAGAAGGAAAATCTGATTGGGGGATTGGGACAGTGTGTAGCAGAAATGGTAGCGGCTCAGATATTCAATAACCGCGAGGGAAATGGGATATCCGAAATTTATGGCGCAGTCACCTCAGGAACCAACTGGAAGTTTTTGCGCCTTAAAGGAAACGTTATCGAAATTGATTTGAATGAGTATTATCTGAATGATATCAATAAAATTTTAGGGATTTTGATACATGCTGTTCAAGACCATTAATAATTATATTGATAATTATATCTTGATCTCAGTTCCCTAATTAGAGCTTGCTGCAAAACTCCGAAACCCTTATCTATCAAGG
>CAZNNK010000099.1:0-11487 GCA_964574085.1 uncultured Coleofasciculus sp. | reverse complement strand
AGCATCTTGCTCGCTACATTGAGCATCTTGCTCGCTACATTGAGCATCTTGCTCGTTGCTAAGTAGTCGGACAAAAGAAAACGGCACGCTCATTAAGTGCAAGTAAATCGCCCTCAAACCCTTACTGTTGCCTGTTGCCTAATCTCAACCGTTAACTTTAATGTTGTCCACCTACTTAATACCCAATTTAAATGCATGACAGCTTACTCCCTACCCTTTGCCCTCTGCCTTCTGCCTTCTTGCACTACTCCCACTCCACTTTTAAAGTGGGCATCAACCGTTGCCAGTTACTTAAAAGCTTATTTTGCCAAGGCATTTGCGTTGAACCTTTCACCATTAGCTGAGTCGTTTTTTGTTTACGTACACGAATCAAAAATCGAGACAAGACACTCATTCCCGAACTGTTGAGAAATTCGAGCTGCTGTAGGTTCATTATAATTAGGGGAAGTTCTTGAACCATAACCTGATCCAGTAATTCCTCAATGGGTTTATAATCAGCAATTAAACTCTCCCGCAATAAACCCTTGAAGTACACAGTTGCCGTTTCTAATTCATACCATATTGTATAGTCTTCGGTCTGAATCTTCATTCGATCTACTCCATTTTATTTCTGACAATTTAATTAGGTTGTTAGCTGTACCATTGTGGTAACCATTTTAATTTCAGGGTTTAGGTTAATATCTTCAATTGTCCAGCCCAACTTAGCATTATAATCATTAATCATGCTGAGAAGACCCAACTGAGATTGCTCACTATTCTCTTCAGCACCTTTTTCTAATTGGTGGAAGTAAAGTTCATCCACATCTGTTATAAGCAGTTTATTAACAAACGCCTCTAGCTTATGCAAACTTGCCAGACTAACGCAATTTGTAGCAATTAATACTAATTTTTTTTCCTGTAAACAGCTACTGATTTTTATTGGATGTTTCAACCGATCATCATGAAATTTGACGCAATTCTCTAATAACTCATTGATAATATAAGTCGCTGCACTCTTGATTTTCAGTTGTCGTTCAAAGGTTTGAATATCGTCCTCCCGGGTAGGAAATAGATTGGCAATATAGTCCGTCATGAAAGCAACAGACAAATACCGAGTTTGCTTGCGGCGGGCGCGGGAAATCGCATGAACATACAATTCCAGCGTAAACAGTTTGTAATCGGTCAGTATATCGTCTCTGAAATTTCCCAATATCTGATTCTGATTCATACTTATCTCTGCTTGAGTACCACTAACGTAATATCATCTGTCACTTTTTGCTCACCAATATGTTGTCGTACATCGTCAATCACCACTTGTCGAATCTCCGACGCCGATTTCTGGCAATGACGACTAACAATTTCACATAATCGCTCTAGTCCATATTGTTTTCGATGGGAGTTATACGCCTCGGTAACACCATCTGTGTATAAGACTACCACATCTCCGGAATTTAACTGGATTTTTTCCTGAGCAATAAACTCAGAAATTTCTTCCTCTAAGCCTAAAGGAAAACCTAGATGCGTTGTATTAATCCGTTCCACGATTCCGCCAGTACGCACGATGATAATATCTTCATGTTGACCACTGACGCCTAACGTGCCATTGGCATAATCTAAAACTGCCAGGGTTATATTTCTATAGGGATTAATCCGCTGAATGTTGCTATAAATAGTTCGATTAAGAATATCCAAAAATTTCACCGGATTGGCTTCCTGGCTTTCTTGTAAGGTTCGCACCGCCGTTTGAGTCATCAACATCAAAACTCCACTTTCTAACCCATGTCCGGTTACATCACCAATGCTAATTTTGACGTTACCATCCTGTTGAATTACATCATAATAATCACCGCCAACTTCATCAGCAGGTTGCATAAATCCAGCAATATCTAACCCTTCAATTAAATCCAGTTCCTCCTGTTTGGGTAAAATCATCTGTTGCAGTTTCTTCGTCACCTCAAGTTCAGCACTCAACCGCAGGTTTTCTTGTTGGAGTTTCTGATTCAGCGTAATAATTTCTTGATGAGCAGCCTGTAATTCTTGTTTCTGACGTTCCAACTCCTGATTTTTCTGCTGTAACTGTTGTGCCATGAATTCAAGCTGTTTTTGGTGGGTGATGTCCTTGATGACAAAACTACATCCAGAAAATCCTTTGACGGGCAAATAAATCGGGGTTATTTCTAAACGCAGATAATAGGATAAATGCTGAATTTCTTGGTAAGACTTACGCTTGCTATTTTTTGCTTTTTCAAAATATATTTTGGCTGAATTAAACTGGTCATTATCTGATAAATCAAATAGATGTTTATTTAAGAGAGCAGATTCATTCAGTAAAATCCCATGAACAGAGCGGAATTGCATGATTTCCAAGAAGCGACTATTAAATTCAACTAACCGTCCCTCACTATCTAGAATAGCAATACCCTCTGATGAATTTCGCACAATACTTGTCCATCGTTCTCGTCCCAAATAAAACTCTCGAAACAGATCATCATCTTCAGCGAGTATATTCTCAAAGATTGCCAGCCATTCTTTGTCCCGTTTAACCAGTCGTAGACGGGAAATAAATTCGTTTTTGTTAATTAAAATAACAATCGTTAAGTCCAGGAATCCTTTTTTATATTGACTTAGTTTTTTGTGAAACAAGAATCTGCCTCTTTTATCTTTGCGACTGAACAAGCTGTCTAAAGACTTTCCCACAATCGACTCCGGAGTACAGGCAAAATGTTCACAAAATTCTGGAGTGATATTGAATATTTTTAAGGAGTCATCTAAGATGAGCATTCCTCCTGTATAAACGGCATATAAAGGACAATCCTTCACGATATTAGCTCCTGTTTAAAACGTTATTTATTAAATAGTGGTTTTTCAGATTAATAAATGTATTCATTAAAACAATAGTTCAAAGTAATTCAACCTGAAATTTACAAGAGGCTTGTTGACAACAAATACAATGACTTTCTTCTGAAGCATAAGTTCCTACCCGTTCCTCAACCGTACCTTCGCCATGCAGCAATGCCATAATTCCCGCCGCGACACCCGTTAAGGTAAAACATTGAGGTTCTTTGGCTTCACCTTTATAGGCTAGATAACCTAACGCTTCGTATCCATTCAGGGCTTCCATTTGCAAATGTCCACCCGGTTCATAGTTGATCACATGCCAATTGCCCCAACCCAAACCATTGGTTACTGCAATTAATCCATATAAATTATCCGATTCTTCTTGAACCATGGGCGCAATTAAGTCATACCATTCGGCTGAAATGATAATACCTCGAAGGGTATTCACAGCACAGACTTCACCAGCAAATAAAAGAAGATTCTTGGCGGTGTTGAATAAACCTTGTTTTTTCATGCTTTCCATAAACCGAATACAGATTAAATTATAAAAATCCGCTGGGGTATTCGCTAAATAAACATTAAACGCCGGAATTAATCCCTGATTGTTCCCATAAAACGGCATTTCAACCAAAGCGTTAATAATTTTTTCCTCATCAATATTCGATTCAGCAAATTGACTCGTGGGTTTAGGTTTAAAGTTTAGGGTTCGCTTCGGCGGATAAATTATAGAATTCGTTCGGGATTTATCGACGATAAACTGACACGCATCTGCTCCCATATTCATACAAAATTTTTCGCGGATATACACCGATTCTCCAGTAATCCCATGAATCACGCCTTGCAGATACCCTTCAGTAAACGTACAAACGGGACAGTTGGATTCAATAAATCCGGCTTTCCATCCTTCGACAAAGTGGGAACTACTGGAGGTAACGATGCCTTGACTAATCTTGGAAAAGTCCAAACATCCATATCCTAAGTGAGCATAGAGTTTGGCGGCTATTTGCCATTTATCAGCTAAGGTATGTTCCGGTTCAAAAAAATTATGGATATAATCAGAGAATATTTCTTCAGCCGCCGATAAAATAATCGCTTTGCCATTAATTTGCTTAGTGCCTTCGATAATATTTTGCAGGCGAGCGTTATAATGATGGCAGTGAATCACGACCTCTGTTTTGCCAATAATGCGGCGATAGGTATCAGGGTCAAACTTCAAATTGAACCGTTGGGTTAAGTTTTGTTCTGCTGGAGTATTCATTGGTTGTGAGTGGCGGTATAACGTTGTTCAGGATAGTCTTTTGGAAAATAAATATGAGTAGTTAGCGTTACCCTTGCCCTGCCCTGGCTAAGATGAGGGTTTGGGAGGGGTCAGGTTTTCGCATTTACTATGGAAATGCTACAGACAGAGTTTATTGCCTAGTAAGGCAACCATGAACGATGAACGATGAATTCTGAGCCTGAGAGTGTATTTTATGCAACCGAGAATGGCTATAGTTTGAGATTATATCAGTTTATACAAAAATAGGATCAACCACCGCAAAGGAAAGAGACGTTCCACCAGAACGTCTCTACAAGGTTAAACAATAGCTAATTTGGTAGCTTATGTTACCCTTTAAAAAAATTAAATCAGAGCATAAACTTTGGCTTCCCAGGGAAAAATCGGTTCTCTGCCCACCCATTCAGGAGGAACAATGCGGTCTTGGGTGATTTCTTTCCACTGCTTGCCTTCTGGAGTAGGAGACCAATTCGGGACTTTATATTCAGAACCGACAGGAGTTCCATAGTCGGAGAAATTAGCCACAACAATCACGCATTCATCCGCCTTTTTACCACGCCGCCAGACTAAAACCCGTTTACCTTCATGGAAATCGGCATGAATAAACTCATTATCATTCACCGCTAACGCCTTTGATGAAGTGCGGAAACGAACCAACCGGGCTACATACTGAAAGATGCGTTGTCGCCAATCTTCTTGGACTCGACTATAGTTAACGGGGTCAACTTGTTTATGATCCGCATGTTCATCCGTAATATCGAGATCGTGCTGATCCCCAAATTCATCCCCTGCCAAAATCATCGGAATACCAACGGCGGTTAAAAGACAGGCAAATGCCAGCTTAATTCGGGGTTCAGTATCGTAAATTCCATTATTGATTAGGTAGTTATAGAAGCGCTCATTCCCTAAGCCACCTACATCATGGGATGTGAGATAATTCACTGCTTGAGCGCTATCCGTGAATCCGAGAAAACGACAATCAATCAGTTTGCGGACACTCCATTCAAAGCTAGAGTCATTAAACGCATTCTTGCCTAAAATGACTTGTCGCAGAATCTGCTTAAACTTTTCGTTCCAGAGTCCATCTAAGCGATTTTGATGAACCAAGGCTAAGGGAACACTTAATTCTTCACCAACAACCAAAAAGTGCTTACTTGAACCGCCTCGTTTTTCCCAAAGGGTGCGGGCTAACTCTCGGAATTGCTGCAAAAAGTCATAATTCCCCACATTATTAATACTATCCAGTCGCAAACCATCTACCCGATAGTAATTTAGCCAATGAGCCATATACGCTTTCATATATTCACGGGCTGGCACAAACCAAGCTTTTTTGCCCAGAATTGGATGATACCCTTCGTTCCAATAGTTGTACTTAAATAAATCACCGCCAAAGCCGTCACGACCCGCTTGTTCTGGATCACGTTGGGGATCGCCCGGTGGTCGCCATTGGACATAAAAATCCAGAAAGTTGATGTTTTGATAGGGATTATTTCGAGAAAACGCCATCACCATATCGGCAAAGAAACGCATCCCCAGTTGGTGACACACTTTAATTAGATTGGCTAAATCCGTGGATGCGGTTGGTGCATCTTGACCTTCTGGATGTCCTAAATCAAAATCAGCCGCAAAAAAGTTAGCTGTACCATAGCCCCATTCCAGCTTGTCATCACTATCGGCTGGGGGCAATAATTCTAAGGCATTGACTCCTAGTTCCCTTAGATGCGCTTTCCCTGCGGTTAACGCCTCAACATGGCAAAAATTAGGAGAGGTGGCTTGGGGTTGCAACAAAGAAAGCACATCCTGAAACGTACCGATTCCGACCTCTCGATTTTCCTCTATCTTCCCTTGAGTCCAACGGGTTGGCAGTTCATAGATAACCAGTTGATTGTTCGCGGGTAGGGTGTCTAATGGGGGTTCTCCTTCCCAGTTAACCGTTTGTCCCCCCGGATCACAAGGCGTTAATGTGCCATTCTGATACAAAATAACACTAGCCGGATCATGACTGGCAATACCGCCTTCCTCGTCAGGGATGGGGGCGATGATCCGGCGGTCTACAGTAGTGGCGGTTGGATCGGTGCAATAGAGAACTTTGTTAATATTGTCTGGGTTATAGGGTTCAGTGTTGTGAATTTTAAACCAGTACAGATAAACTTGCCCGTCTGTCAAACCACAGGCTTGAGCCGAGACTTCCCACAACTCCGGGAACTCTGGAGATTGGCTGAGGGGGTATTCCCCAACTTTCTCGAATCGATCTGAAGCCTTGGTTGAAGGTTTCGCAATGTAAACGCTGGGCGGTGGTTGGGATATACCCGGACGCCACAAGACGAAGTGGGTTTGCTTGCGGCTCAATAGATCGACGAGCATAGTATAGGTCTCCTGAGTGGGAATCTTACTTTAGGTTGATCCGTACAACCGACCACCATTCTATTCTGGAGATTTGAAAAGTCAATTGTCTGGGTTTTCTTTAGCCACTGTAGGGGCGGATTCAGGTGGAATGGTACTGACGCCTATGCTGGTGAGCAATGCCCAACCTACGGTATATCAATGGTTTCGGCGATTCCAAAAGCCTTAAGTCAGTGCCATTAGGTTTAGGGACAATTGTAGGGGCGGGTTTAGGGACAATTGTAGGGGCGGGTTTAGGGACTAAATTCAGCTATTCACCGATAAATGAACAACAAAACCCGCCCTCCTCACCGATAAATGAACAACAAAACCTACCCTATCTTCCCAAAACCAACCCAATCATGATCCAACTGCAACATCGCTGGGTCGTCAATGCAGCCGAAGCCAAGGAACTCATTGAACAAAACGCCGCAACTGTGCTAGATGTCCGCCAGCCGATGTCCTGGTTTTTCAGTCATGTTCTTGGTGCGGTTTGGTTGGGATGGTGGCAATTCTTAGAGCAACTGTTACCCCCGAACGGAAAACTGCTCAAAGACTTAAATATACTCGAACAAAAACTGCGGCGGTTAGGTATCTGTAACCGTAAACCTGTTATCGTGATTGGCAATCCCCCGAATAACTTTGGCGAAGAGGGGCGAGTGGTGTGGATGTTGCGGACTCTGGGACACCCGCAAGCGGCTTTTGTCGATGGGGGACAGGCGGCGCTGATGTCTGTGGGAGTTCCCACGGTTTGGGGACTGACTCGTCCAGCACCCGGAGACTTTGTAGTCAAACCGACACCCTTATGGACGATTCAGCGCCATCAACTGCAAGACAATTTGACAACTCAAGCGTTTGTTGTCCTTGATAGCCGTTCACCGGAAGAATTTGCAGGCGCTACGCCCTACTGTGAAAAACGGGGTGGACATATTCCTGGTGCTGTGCATTTCCATTTCCGGGATTTGATGGATAAAAAAGGGTACTTACTTTCCCCAGAGGAAATTATGACTCAGTTACATCAACGGGGATGCGATCGCGACACTCCCATTGCTACCTATTGTACCGGGGGTGTGCGCTCTGCTTTTATTGTCGCGGTGCTAACTGAGTTAGGGTATACCTGTGTGAAAAACTATCCTGGTTCGATGTGGGAATGGTCAGCTTATCCAGCTAGAACTCATCCAGTAAATAAGTAAAACGTAAATAACCGACACAGTAGCGAGCGAGACGCTCGCACTACAACAACTTTTCCTCTTCTCTATTCCCTATCCTATTAAGAGTCCCCTCCCCTTACTCAAAAACTTATTCAGCCAGCCCTCAGTGATTTTACGGATTTCCCTTTCACTGCTTTGCCAATATACATCAGGGATGTGTTATCACTAATCTTAGCTTGAAATCCTCCAGTCTTTTTATAGTGGATATAGGCACAAATATTTTGATATAAAGAAACCCCGAATAAGTCAAATCCTTTAATATCTATATCACTAAAACCAACTTGCCATAAAACACTTCTTAATTCTTGAGGTTGAATAAACTTGTGCCAATCATGAACACCAATGGGTATTTCTTGTAAAATATCTTCCAACACTACTATAAATATTAGTTTTGACTTTACGGTTCGGTTAATGGTATCAAAAAAGAAGTATCCCTGCGGTCGCAAAACTCGATAAATTTCTGCCACGGTCTTTTGCCAATCGACAACATGTTCTAAGACATCCACACAAATGACAGCATCAAAGGTATCATTTTGCCAAGGTAAAGCTTCAGCTTGCCCAACTTTGTAGTCAATCTCCCAGCCCTGATTCGCTGCATGGTTTCGAGCGCTGATAATGCATGGAGAAGAACGGTCAATTCCGCTGACAATTGCCCCTTTTGCCGCCATAAACTCACAAGAATACCCGCCACCACAGCCAACATCTAAAACGTTCAAGCCTTGCCAATCTTTAATATAAGAATCAAAATAAGTAAATCGAGGTAAATTGAGATAAGAAAGGGTATATATTTTTTCATTGGGTTGCCACCATCGGTCAGCCATCCGGTCATAAAACTCTAAATCATTTCGTTTTCGGGGGTGATTTTTCATCATTTCAAGGCAAAATCTATATATTTATCCTATTTTGAAAGCTCTAAGTAAGCGGTCACACATTTAAATTGGGAATGAGTAGCGAGCAAGATGCTCGCATTACAACAGTTTTTCCGACTACTTAGACCAACACTATCGATCAATCATGTCATCTTCTGTATCCATTATCATTCCTACCCTGAATGAGGCAAGTTGTTTAGAACGTACCTTGCGCCATCTCAATGTGTTGACGCCTCCTGCTTTAGAGGTGATTGTGGTGGATGGTGGAAGTGAAGACGAGACCGTCGCGATCGCGTCATCCGCTGGAGTACAGGTTATACTCTCTAAGGACGCTGGGCGTTCGATTCAGATGAACCAAGGCGCACAGCAGGCAAAAGGAGAGGTTCTCTGTTTTCTTCATGCTGACACATTCGTACCTGATGACTTAATATCACTCATCCAACAGACTTTAACTGATCCAACAGTTGTCTGTGGTGGATTTATCTCCCTGATGGCAGGTTCACGAACAACGCGCTGGGGAATATCGTTGCATAATTACCTGAAAACTTACTATGCGCCTCTACTGTTTCGACCTCATTTATTTAGTCGAGGATTGCGCCTGCTGTTTGGGGATCAAGTGATGTTTGTTCGCCGCTTCGATTTCTGGGAATGTGGCGGGTTTGATCCCACGTTACCGATTATGGAAGAGGCGGATTTATGTCTGAAGTTGGTCAAGCGGGGACGAATTCGTTTGGTGAATCGAGTGGTTCAGAGTTCTGATCGCCGCGTAGCACGTTGGGGATCGCTGAAAGCAACGGCGATTTATATTTATGTGGGTGTCTTGTGGGGGTTGGGAATGCCCGCAGCCTATCTGAAAAAATTTTACGAGGATATTCGCTGATCGTTAAGTGTCCAGTCGTAGTCCAGATAGATAATAGGAGTATCAGACGCGATCGCACTCTCAGTTTTCAGGTAAGCGCGGATATAATCGGGGATGGAGTCAGCGACGTTGAGAAAGTCATCCCCGTACCATTTGAAGATGCGACTACAATAAAGGGTTTGATTCGATTGCTCGTATCGAACTTTATCAGAATTATTAATAAAGCGACTGGCGTCTTCCTCTAATTGGTTGCGTACCGATTCTGCCCAATACGCACCCGGACGCAGCAAAGGACAGCCAATTGCTGCACAAACCAAGGCAAAATGAATGCGGGGTTCGTTGAAGTCGCGGCGAAGGATTTTATGTTCGATTTGGTTGAGGCTGTAACGGCGATTGGGTGGCAAAGGATGGATAAAGAACCAGAGAAAGGCTAGCCAGTTAGGGATACCAAAAATCCGGGGTAGGATGGAGTTGATCGGGTAGCGTGCCAAAATGGAAGCGATAACAGAAGCATTGTAGAGGTTAATCCATAGCGCTAATTGTTCATCGGGATTGGAGAGAGATTTGGGTTCGAGTTGTTCTACAGTCTTTAGCCAATTCATCAGGGTTTGGGATGACTGCTGTGACCAATCCTGATAATTGACGCGACCATTTTTATCAACGTATTGGCGTAGGAGTTGATCCCAAACTGTAAAGTCAATCATACTTAGGGTCTGCTGAATAAGTCTTGTGGTGGGGAGAGGGAATAGGGAACACCTCGGCTTCGCTCGGTGTTTCATAGGCAATGGGCAATGGTTTTAACCCCCTATTGAGGGTCGATCTACCCTATTCGATCATAAACGGCTAACGCCGAACCCTGCGATCGCAAGCGACATTAAGGAAACGTGACGATGACAACTGACCCAACGCCACCCCAACCGGATATCGAACCTCCTCAACGGTTGAACCCTCACCACCTGTCGTCGAAAATCCGGACGCGGAAACTGTTCCCTAATCTCAACCGTTAACTTTAATTGTGTCCACCTACTTATTCCACCAACCCCTGATAACTTAGCTTGTGGTTACGCTGTCTTGGCTTTCAGTCAAGGTTGGTGCTGATTAAGCCTGGTTGAATAAGGAAAACTTTTCAATTTTAGGTTTTAGTTTTAATATTCTCAAGTCAATCGGGTTTAGGGCGGGCAGAAAACGTCACTGGCAAATCCTGAGTTGACGGGGGTTTGAAGCTGTAGTATGTTATTACGGTAATGTTGTATTGGGTGTTATTCGTAACCATTTTTTTGTATAAATTGCTTAAACGCCTTGAAAATACGTGATTTTATTCTCTCTATTGTCGGAAAAATTTAAACAATACAAACATATTACATTACCCAATTGTCAAAACTCGAACAGGGACGAATTTGACAAAAAAGTAGTTTAATGCATTAGCCAGGAATTAAAATAAATAGTATTAGTGTCGTGGCACACCTTAATTGATGGATTAGCATCGTAGGGGCGCAAGGCTTGCGCCCAGTTTAAATGTCAAATCTATTCCACAATTTTAGCTGTGTCAGTCCGCCATCGTGTGTTAGCGTAGCGTAACGCACCTTTACCACGATACGTGGTGTAGATGTGTAAATCCTGTAGGTATTATTGGTGACAAGTTATCCGCAGCGATTTAGCTTGAGAAATGAATTACAGATGCACAGAGAAATAAAACCATGTGAGAAAAAATAGTTAAAATTTTATTTACTCCTATTCCGGGAACCCAAAGTATAGAACAAGGGCGGTTCAGAGTTATGGGTATATCATCAGCTAAATTAAGACAGTTGTCGGTTTCTAGTTTAATTTTTCTCCTCAAGTCACTTCGCTGGTTCGTACCGAGTGTAATTGGATTATTAGCGATTTGGATGATTGGCGGTAATTTCCTCGCTTCTCAACAGGAAAAGGAAATTGAACAAGACATCGAAGAATTTGTTAAACGGTTTCCGGATACTGAACCAAATGATTCGGCGTTGAAGTTGCGAGCTTTGATGGCAAAATTGGGTAGATCTGGTGGTGGTACGCCTGAGTTTCCTATCGACGCCTATACCATGT
>CAZNNK010000098.1:0-11494 GCA_964574085.1 uncultured Coleofasciculus sp. | reverse complement strand
GGCTTGACTGGGTAGAAGTTCTCGGGGCAGGCGATAGAGGTGCAACCCGACTTGAGTGGTCACTTGCTGTGCCACCAATTGCTGACTCAAAGAATCCCCCCCCACCAACTGAATCACCGGCGGACGGCGGTGCGACTGTTCTAACTGATGGATAATTGCCGCCACGGCTGCCAACTGAGAGGGTGGCAAGGGCAATTCCATGGTTTCAATCTCTAACGGCATCAGTAGAGGCGCGAGGCGATCATCGAGATAATTTAACCCCTTAATATAATTAACAATCCGCTCATCCGCCCGTAACGCACTGGTCGTCAGGGGCGTCGCCCCCGGTTGGTTAATTTCCAGCAAGCGCCAATAGCGCAGGGGACGTTCCGGTGACAGAACATCCCACGTCGGGTCATCGAACAGGGACAGCGCCAGGGCAAAAGTAGGATAGGGGCGATTCAAGTCACCCTGCACCTGGGCACAGAGTCCAGCGATTCGCGTATCCAACTCCATTGCCGCGCACAGGAGTAACACCTGTTCCTCGAAGCGAGACAAGCCAAACCGCTGTCCCAACAGGAGTAGTGCCGGAGGCGGTTCGTATCTCTCTGCCGCGATCATCGCCTCAGTTGCATAGGCAATCTTCTCATTCTCGATCTCCTGCACAGAGACACCCGGTAGCAGAGGTTGTGAGAAAGCAGGACGCTTCTCCTTACGGCTAAACCAAGACCCAGAGTGAGGTGGGGGTTCCTGCAACTGAACCTGCTGCTGCAAACGCAGGCGCAGCCATGTCAGGGCTTTACTCAAGTAATCTTCGTTATGTTTCTGCCACTCATCTAGATCAGTCATGAGATTGTCACCTTCTGAGTCGGAGCAAATCGGGGTGGGGTAACCGTGCGGTCAACCAACAAACTGTCCACTCCATCCACCCGCAAACGGACAAAATACTCTCCCCGCGTCGCTTTGGTAATCTGGAACGTCAGCGTATCCGTCTGACTCAGATGGGGTTGAGCCAGAATTTCGCGATCGCCTAACAGCAGTGCCACCCGCTGTTCCGGTCGGATTTGGGGGCTACAAGTCAGGGTCAGAGTGACATTTCCTTGGGCATCCGGTGTCGCCGGATTGGGGGTAATGGTTAAGATGCGCGGTGCGAGACATAAGGAGAGTTGGTTACTGGTGCGTTCCCCTTCCCCCGTCTGCCTGATTCGCACAGATACTTGATAAAAACCCGGAAACCAGTTGGCTGGCGCGTCGGGCAGTTGCACTCGAATACTGGTTGCCGTACTCTCCAATAGCGCATCAATCTCCATCGGTTCACTCAGCAGCGCATGGCTGAACTGTACAGCCACAGTGTCCCCCTGTAAGTGATGCCCCCTGAGCAGGAGTTCATCCCCCAACACCGCACTGGGTTGTTGATTGGGCAGTTGGATGGACGTCAGAGTCGGATAAGGGGGTATCAAGTTGGCCTGACTCTGCACCCCCTGATCCTCTGCACCCCGCCTGAGTACAGGTAAGGGCGTTTTCACGGAGCGCCGACTCTCAATTAGCACCACCGCCACCTCGTAAGCCGCAGAAATCCGATACTCCGTCTGAAACGTTGTCCACAGTTTGGATAACTCATCAACAGAGAGGGACTCCGGGGTAATCCGCACCCGTTCTACCTGATTGTCCAAGTCGGCTCGGTCTGCTAAAGGTAGGGCATCTTGGATATCTTGGCGACTCAGGATCGGATGGTCGTGAAACACGCTCATGGCTTGACCCAACAGACGATGACTGGTGGGTTCGGGATAATCATCGTTTTGAGCGTAAGCGGTTAGGAGATAGTGGAGATTTAAGGCTAGGGGCGGCAGTCCAGTTTCCCCTGGCTTGGCTTGGTTGGGTATATCCATGTTGCGCCAAGTTGGGTTGAGGTGAGTCTGGAACAGAAACAGATTGACCTGATTACCGTTCCCCGTGCCGTTGTCCCTGGCTTTATCTAGGGGTTTGGTCGTCACTGTTACCCCACCAGCCAGAGCCTGGTCGAAGCGCTGTTGCAATAGGTAGCGCAGGGTAGTGGTAACTGCAGCAATGGCGAGTGGGTTACTCATTTATGTCCTCCCTGAGTACGCTGGCGCAGGTAGTCTTCCAAGTTCATCACTGGTGGCGTTGGACGGGACTTGGGTGTTTTGGGGACAGGTGGGGGCGTTGCTCGCACTTCAATCCGACCAATGTGGACTTGAATTGTTGGGGGTTTTGCCTCTTGACGATTCGACGGCTGTTGTGGTATTGCTTGACGTTCAATTCGGGGAGCGATCGTTTCACGATTGTCCCCCGCCATCTCCCCGAAGCGAGGAACAATTTGAGTTGGTATTTGCCGTGGCGGTTGACGATTAACCGTTCTCTCCTGCTTCTCCTGCTCTAGTCCCCCCCCAGTTTCTGGGCGCTGAGTCGGGAGTGAGGCTGGGGAGGCTGTAGCTTCTGAGATTGAAGGGGGTGGTGTCGGCATGAAAGACGGACTAACAGATTGCAGTTGGTTCGCCTGGGGGAGAGTTTGATGAGTTGGCGGCGATAAGGGTTGGGCAATAGGGGGAGAGGGTGGCAAAGAAGAGGTTGCCCGATTGACAACTCGTTGAAGAATTAGCGACGTTTTTTGGGGTGGTACTTTTGAGGATGGATCGGCATGATCAAGGATGGTTTCCGCCTCAACCGGAGAACCTGAGTGATCAGATAGGGGAAGTTCTGGCGATTGCTCTCCTACGGACACGCTTGGCGATCGCACAGGTGAATCTTGCGGCTGTATTCGGCTTGGGGAGTCCTGTTCCCCCGCCTCTGGGTTGGGAGTCGTAGGGGGTATTGGCTCGATCCGAGGCGGCACTCTCCCTCTCTCGGACTCCCTCGGGGGAGGTTCTGAGTTGACCGCTGCGGGTTGGGGGACATGAGAGGTTGGCGATGGCTGGGGTGGGGACAAGTCACTCAGGGGGAGCGACTCCGATGGCGGCTCAGTCGGAGGTACAGTTGATATTTGTATCAGCGATCGCTTTTCCTCTAAAGGTGCAGTAACTTCCTCTGGCTCCCCATTCAGATCGGGTTGGGCGATCGAACCGATATAATCGGATAACGGTTCGTACCGATACGCTAAACGAGGTTGAACCACGTCTGTCACATTCAGGTTTTTTGCGACCAGATGGTTGAGATAATTACTCATAAACCGACCATCTCCAAATACAATTTCCGCCGCCGAAAACTCATGGCTAAAATGTCAGCTTCCCGCCAACTGTAGGCATAGGCGAGGGTGTGGACTTCCCATAACGTTCGCTTTGCCCAAGCATCGATCTCACTCCAAAAGAAGGAGACAATATCGAATGCTGATTGCCATTGATGAGCGCAAGCTGGACAGGAAAGGGCGAGTTGCACATCAGCTTGGGGGTCAGCTTCCGCCATTTTCGCAACCACTGCCTCAATTGCACTAGCAGGCAATTGGTTGACCGAACGTACTTCTCCTTGCTCACCCACAGAGAGCAGACAGGATTTCAGTAACACCTGTTGGGCAACTGTCGGGTCTGAGTAAGCCGCGATCGCCAGCAAGTCGGAGCTATTGGGGAGACGAAACCGCACGTCCCACTCACCACTATTGACAGATAGTTCCTCTGGATACTCTGGGGAAGGCGTAATCCGGATATCATCAACCTGAAAATTGAGTTCCAAGCGATCGCCGCAATTTGGACAAGACACCACGCTCACTAACGGCGACCCAAATGTCCACTCCCGCAAGGTGAGCAGTCGCTCATCCCGCTGCCCTAAGCTAAGTTGGGCTAACTTTTCCAGCGGTATTTCCGGACAAGCAGCTTCTAGGAGGAGTAGCGCCCTCTCTACCGGAGAGCGATTGACTCCCCACTCCCAAACCTTTAATAACTCCGAAGCTAAAAGGGTTCGCACGATTACGCGGCTGGCTCAGTGAAACTCGGTTCTTCTGGCTCACTCACATCATAGTCTCGCTCCCAGCCCTCGTTTTGGAGCTGAATGCTTTGGATCGCTATGGCGTTGGCGCTGGCATCGAGTTCGGGTATCGCTGTAAATTCAGATACCCAACAGCGATACACTTTGTAGGCGATCACTTTTTGGCCCGCTTCGTTGTACATCTCAATAATGATGTCCTTGCGAAAATCTGCCAGGGAGACTTCCGTTCCCAAACCGGAGCCGTAGTTCCAAACCTTATTCGCCCATTTTTCAAACTCAGTGTCGTGAGTTACCCCCCGTTCCAGCATGATCGGGTCGTACTTGGTTTGTCCTGGAGACCTGCGTACTGTACTGGAGTCACCACCGTCCCGGTGTTCCACGACTTCAGTTGTTCGCTTCAAGGCTCCCACCTTGCTGATTCCAGCAACATAGCGACCATCCCACTTGACACGGAACTTGAAGGTTTTGTAGGGGTCGAAACGCTGGGCGTTGACCGTAAATTCAGCCATTGTTCTCCTCCTTACGTTGCGATCTGACCAGCCATCTGCTGAATCTTGATAATCACGAACTCCGCTGGTTTGAGTGGAGCAAAGCCAACCACAATGTTGACAATGCCCAAGTTTATATCGTTTTGGGTCGTAGTTTCTTTATCGCACTTAACAAAGTAAGCCTCCCGTGGGCTAGTACCTTGGAACGCTCCCTGCCGAAATAGGTTTTGCATAAATGCGCCAATATTCAGGCGCAGCTGCGCCCAGAGTGGCTCGTCATTCGGCTCGAAGACTGCCCACTGCGTACCTCGGTAGAGACTTTCTTCCAGGAAAAGAACCAAGCGGCGAACGGGGACGTACTTGTATTCATCCGCCAGTCGGTCTGCCCCTCGCAGGGTGCGAGCGCCCCAAACCACCCTACCGATTACGGGAAATGACCGCAGACAGTTAATTCCTAGGGGGTTGAGCAGACCATTTTCGTCGTCAGTTAGGTTCGTCTGTAGTCCTTGAGTACCATTTAGAGCCGCGTCGATACCAGCAGGAGCCTTCCACACGCCGCGATTGGCATCAGTCCGCGCCATCACCCCAGCGATAATGCCACAGGGAACAAACGTATCCAGTTGTCCCTCGCGCTGAGGGTCAGCTTGAATGACACGGGGGAAATAAATGGCGGCATTGCGAGCCATGGTCCCTGACAGACCCAGTGCAGTGAGGCGAGTGCGAGCCTCTCCCAGAAAGGAGTCATTTTTTCCCCAATCAGCCGGTGAGTCTACGATCAGCATGGCACGTCGGTCAACACAGTATTTCAGTGCCATTTGGTAAATCGCTGGATCGGTATCCCCCTCCCGTCTTTCCGGAGGAATACACAACAGGTTGAACAAATCGGCTTTGTCCAAAGCATACAGACCCGTCTTCGGAATGGGGCGATCGCTGGCATTCCGGCGAAGTTGGTAATCACTCAGTTGTAGGTAATCGCTTTTTGTCCCTCCTGTAAACAGGACGACATTCGTGGCATCGGGATCAGTCGGGTCGGCATTTCCCGTTGTTTCTGGGGGGCGTTCTGCGTCATCAGGGATATTGGGTTGTCCCCCCTGCATCTGGATACGCACCAGCTGTGACTCCTGAGCCAAGACCCGATCAATGCGACGTGCGCCCGCATCTTGCTTGAGTGAAACATTGCGGATCACCTCCCGTGTTCCCCCAGGCGGATTCTCCACAACCGTCAGGTTGAACAACGCCTCACCCGAGTTCAAACCGTAGCGCCCAGCGACTTCATCATCGATGCCGTCGTAGTCGATTTTGACGCTTAATTTGTTTCCCCATTCACCTGGGCTAGCCGCCTCTAGATTTAAGTCTCCCACGGTAAATGTTGCTGTACCGTTATCACCGCTGAACAGGCGCACAATCAGCGCTTGGCTACCCCCATTCAGATAGAAATCTCGCACGGCATAGCTCATCTGATAATCGACGTGCAGTCCACCAAACTTGCGATCAAAGTCGCTAAAACTGGTAATCGGTGTCGGTTGGTCAATAGGTCCGCGCACTGCCCGACCAACGAATGCCGTAATCGAAGTTGCTACACCTGTAATCGTGCGTACACCACTGGGAATTTCCTCTATATATACGCCGGGATAAGTTGGTTGCACTGGCATTGGAATTACTCCCATTCGATTTTTGTGTTCGTAGATAGATCGGAAACTCTGTATCTATCTGTTTGGCTTCAGTTCACCTTTTTGGGTAAGTCAATCTAAATTCTGTCGCTATCAAAGCAGATTAGATGGGAAATGGAAAACTTTTGTCAAAAAAGCTTACTTCGCAGGCTTTATCGAATGATGATTCTGACCGCTTGTCTAAACAAGCTGAATTAGTATCATCAGCAAGCTAAGTGACTCACGTAATCTCCAGTTTAATCGAACAGCCGTTGTTTTCTAAATAAAGTTTTGCAAAGCATTTTTTATCATATACCCCTCCACAGGATACCTCTGGAGGGGGGACTTGGGTCGCTCTCTTAGAACAGCTAAGGGACTTGCGACTTCATAATGTATCAAGGAAGCTTGGCTGAGTTCATAAATTCAGTTTTCCTCATTGGTACTTTATTTTTACGCAGCTCCCTAAGCTTCTACTTCAACGGGTTCAGGTTGGGGTTCCGGAGGAAGTTCCTGTTTCAGCGTCAGATAACGAATCACCTCATCTCCAAAGCGCATCGCTCGCTGAATCTGAGCCACATGAGTCGGGGGCGCTTGATAGTTCATTTGCACGTAGATGCCTTCCCGGTGTCTCTGGATGGGATAAGCCAAGCGGCGCTTACCCCGATGCTGGATTTCAATCTGCTCAGCGCCTTGCTCTTGCAGCAGATCTTGATATTTGGTAATCGCTTGGTTAACCTGCTCCTCAGACAAATCAGGACGCAGGATATACATCATTTCGTAACTATCGCTCACAAATGGTCTTCTCCTTATGGACAATGGGGCTTCTTTTGCGGACTCGGAATAGCCACGGCTGATAATTGGCACACTATCCCGATCAAAGAAGCAAGGACACGAGCTGACTAAATCGCTCTATTCTATGTTGAATCTGGGTTTTTCCCTCATTCTAGGCTGAAGGCAGACAATCGACCCAGATTACACTCTTGCAATTTTACTATTTTTTGGTATTAATTCTAGCTAGCTGCCAGGGTCAATCAAAACCCCATATCAGTAGAACTCTCTCATTCAATTACCAAGGAATCTCTAATATCATGGCGCAGCGCTATGTCCGCATTAAAACAGCTCAAGGGCAAACCTACTATGGTTTGTTGCAACTCAACCGCAGTATCCAAGTTTTAGATGCACCGCCCTGGCTACAGGGTCAACCGACTGATCTGGAGTTGATGCCGGATAATTATACCTTGTTGGCTCCCTGTGCGCCATCCAAGATTGTCGCCGTCGGGAAAAACTATATGGATCACGCTGTCGAAATGGGAACTCCCGTTCCCCAAGAACCCTTACTGTTTCTCAAACCACCGACAACCATCACGGCGGCGAATCGAGACATCCAGTTTCCACCTCAGTCAAAACGGGTGGACTATGAGGGAGAGTTGGCGCTGGTGATTGGCGAACTTTGTGTAGACTGTACCCCCGAACAAGCCCAGGGAAAAATTTGGGGCTATACGATCGCCAACGATGTTACTGCCCGTGACTTACAAAAACAAGATGGTCAATGGACTAGGGCAAAGGGATTTAATACCTTTTGTCCCCTCGGACCTTGGATTGTACGGGAATTGAGTGCGGCAGCAAAATTACAGACATTTTTAAATGATGCGCCTGAACCTGTACAATCGGCGTCCATTGATCAAATGGTATTTACCCCAGACGTCTTAGTCTCCTATATTTCTCAGATTATGACTTTGCTTCCCGGAGATGTCATCCTGACGGGTACGCCACGAGGAATTGGTTCGATGCAAATCGGCGATCGCGTCCGGGTGGAAATTGAGGGGATTGGTCATTTAGAAAACACTGTTGCTCGCCGTTGTGCACCAATCACTCTTTAATCTGGGCTAAACGGTTTCTCCATAATCCTCAAACCCTGACATAAGACGTAATGACGTAGCTTGCTTCTTTTCGGAAAGCGAGTATGACGAATGACAAATAGACCCATCATCGAACTTGGGCATAAACCGCTTCCGAAAGTGTGGGAATTTCGGCGTAGCGCCCCAGCAATGACTGAACTATCCCATAGCCGCAAGCCGCCAGCGAACCCAAAAAGATCACATTGTATAGAGTTTCTATGAAAAAGTTCGCCCCTAATCCGCTGGCGAGAATTCTCATGGCAAAACTACATAGAACCAAGAGAATATCTAAAAGAATTGCCTGCATCGTATTAAAACGAATAAAGTGGGCAATCCTTTCATTTCTAACCACGGCTAAAAATAAGACAAAGAAAAGAATTAGTCCTGCAAATGGAATTTTGCTTTGAATGAAAATTAAAGGAGAGAGCGGTACAAGAATAATATTTAGGACAGGAAACTGTCTGAGTAGAAAAACACCAAACGGCAGTGCGTACAATAAAGGCAGCAGATAGGGCAGCGCTGCAAAAATTCGCTCTTGAACTGTTGTTGAGCCGCGCCAAGTCATCTTTAACGTCTCCTTGTTGGGGTGCAAATCGTTATCTAACTATGTTCAGGATAACGTAGGTCACCCATTTCGATGACCGTTGTCATCTGTTATGGGTCTTATGTCAGGATTTGAGGACGATTTCCGACCGGGAAAATAGTTCAGTGGATTGTCCCAAATGCTAAACTATTCAAGGTTGGCGATGCGGAAACCCATTTCGCACTCATACTGCTCCGGTTGATGGGGGGTGAGTTTACGAATGGCATGACCACATCCTAGCTTACCCCGACGCCAACGGGGTTGACCCTTGCTGTCAGCCAGCAAACAGCTTTGACAAACTTGAGTCGGGGACAGAATTTGCTCTTCGGTAAGAATAACTAACATAGAACGCCTCCGGTCAATTCGACTAGACCGCTGATCCCATATTAATTTACGTCTCTAGCTAGAGGCTCTAGATCAACACAGAGCTTAACTTTCATTGACTAGATAGGGATGGCTGAATCAGTATTGTGGTGAGGAGAGGGAACAGGCAACAGTGTTCTTATAACTTCAACCCCGACACCCTAAACTCTAAAGTATCCGTTCAACCAAGTGTATGGGTTTCAAGTGTATGGGTTTTTTGAGGTGGGTCAGGGTTTGGGCAAAGCAACGGCAACGGGCAATGTGGTAAAACTTGTTATGAATCCAACTGGACGGCAAAGCATCGTAAGGTATAGACGGACGTGACTCAAACGAACTTAGATTTTCTCGCCCAAACTGACCCAGAAGTCGCTGAGGGAATCAGCCAAGAACTCCAGCGTCAGCGTGACCATCTGGAACTGATTGCTAGTGAAAACTTTACCTCCCCAGCGGTACTGGCGGCTCAAGGATCAGTTTTAACCAATAAGTACGCCGAAGGCTTACCGGGAAAGCGCTACTATGGCGGTTGTGAATTCATCGACAAAGTAGAACAGCTTGCCATTGACCGGGCTAAACGGCTCTTTGGTGCGGCTCATGCCAATGTCCAACCCCATTCCGGCGCTCAAGCCAATTTTGCTGTATTCCTGGCGCTGCTCAAACCGGGAGATACGATTATGGGGATGGATTTATCCCATGGCGGACACCTCACCCATGGTTCGCCTGTAAATGTGTCCGGGAAGTGGTTTAAGGTTTGTCACTATGGCGTTAACGCTGACACCGAGCAACTGGATTATGATCAGGTGCGCGAACTGGCGCTTAAAGAACGCCCCCAGATGCTGATTTGTGGCTATTCGGCTTATCCGCGTATTATTGACTTTGAAAAATTCCGCAGCATTGCCGATGAAGTGGGCGCTTATCTGGTGGCGGATATTGCCCACATCGCGGGGTTAGTGGCGACAGGTCATCATCCCAACCCTATTCCTCATTGTGATGTTGTTACGACAACCACGCACAAAACCCTGCGGGGAACCCGAGGCGGTTTAATTCTTACTCGTGATCCTGACTTAGGGAAAAAGCTAGATAAAGCCGTGTTTCCGGGAAGTCAGGGCGGTCCATTGGAACATGCGATCGCGGCGAAAGCGGTGGCGTTTGGGGAAGCGTTACAACCCGCGTTCAAAGAGTATTCAGCGAATGTAATTGAAAATGCCCAAGCCCTCGCCAGTCAACTGCAAAAACGGGGTTTGAAAATTGTCTCTGGCGGGACGGATAATCATTTAATGCTGGTGGATTTACGCTGTATTTCCATGACCGGGAAGCGGGCGGATCAACTGGTGAGTGGTGTGAATATTACCGCGAATAAAAATACGGTTCCCTTCGATCCAGAGTCTCCCTTTGTCACCAGTGGCTTACGTCTCGGTTCCCCGGCGATGACAACACGAGGGATGGGCGTGGCTGAATTTACCGAGATTGGTGATATTATTGCCGATCGCTTACTCAATCCAGAGGATGAAACCATCGCCGCTGATTGTCGGCGTCGCGTGGCTCAATTGTGCGATCGCTTCCCCTTATACCCCCATCTCACTATTCCTGTACCTACATTGGTATAAATTTGTCATTCGTCTTATGTCCCTGGTTTTCTCCCTGTTCCCTGTTCCCTGTTCCCCGTTCCCTGACGAATGAACCCATGAGCGCAGAAATCATTTGTGTTGGTACAGAGTTACTGCTAGGGGATATCCTGAATACGAATGCCCAGTTTTTAGCCCGTGAACTGGCAGATCTGGGTATTCCGCACTACTATCAAACCGTTGTCGGCGATAATCCCGCGCGGTTAAAGCAAGTCTTGGCAATGGCGTGCGATCGCTCGGCGATTCTGATTTTTACCGGGGGACTTGGACCGACGCCCGATGACTTGACCACGGAAACCTTAGCCGATTTCTTTGGCGTTCCCCTGATTGAGCAATTTGACATCATTGAGGATATTGCTCGCAAATTTGCTCAACGGGGGCGTCAAATGACCGCCAATAATCACAAGCAAGCCCTGATTCCTGAAGGTGCCCAGGTTTTACCGAATCCCAAGGGAACTGCACCGGGTATAATCTGGCAACCACGCCCCGGTTTAACTATTCTGACCTTTCCCGGTGTTCCTAGTGAAATGCAGCGGATGTGGCGAGAAACAGCGGTTCCCTATCTCAAAGGTCAAGGTTGGGGACAACAAATTATCTATAGTCAAACCTTACGATTCTGGGGGATCGGGGAATCTGCCTTAGCCGAAAAAGTGGCGTCATTTTTTGACTCAACCAACCCCACTGTCGCCCCCTACGCCTCTCAGGGAGAAGTTCGGTTACGGGTTAGCGCCCGTGCGTCGTCCCCAAGTGAAGCAATACAGGTCATTGAACCCGTTGTCAAGCAATTGAAACAGATTGCTGGGGCTGACTATTTTGGTGTGGATACCGATACCCTAGCCTCGGTTGTGGGTCAGCTTTTGCAGGAAGTGCATCAAACCGTGAGTGTCGCCGAATCCTGTACGGGGGGCGGTGTAGGCAGTATGTTGACAGCCGTTCCGGGCAGTTCGGACTATTTTCGGGGTGGGATAATTTCCTA
>CAZNNK010000097.1:0-11497 GCA_964574085.1 uncultured Coleofasciculus sp. | reverse complement strand
TCCCCCATCTCCCCCATCTCCCCCATCTCCCCCATCTCCCCCATCTCCCCCATCTAATAAGCTACCATCCCATCAACGCCGACGACGGCGAGTCTTAACCACACGGTTAGCTGGATAATCATCCTCCTCAGCTTGAGTTAACTGGCGACTTACCTGATTAAACACATTGCGCTGTAAGTAAGGATAGTCACTCACCCAAATATTCAAGCGAGGAATATAAATATCACTGTTGTTGGCAATACGAGATAAATCAGGCTGATTGGACATCACCACCATCTGGGCAATTTGACCGGGGACAATGCCTTTGTGAGTGCGGCGTAGAGGTGCTTGGAGGACTGTGGTAAATCCGCTCTCGTCACCGACTTCTAAATTCAGGCGTCGCTCCCGATTTTCCACAATCACCAACTCACCCCGATTGTTGACATTTTCTTCAGTACCAATTAATTCTTCAGTGACGAAGACATCCAAAACTCGACCTTGCCAGAAGCCACTATATTTATAGCGACGTATCTCCATATTACGCCGACTTGCCCAGTAGACCGGACTCCAAAACCAGTACAACCCGACGATAATACCTAAAAGAAAGCGTAAGGGATCAAACCCTTCACCTAAAAAGAGTCCTAAGAGCAATACAACGACGACAGCGACAACCGAAATCAGCAGTCGCTTTAAAAAGTCTGGGAATTTTCCCCAGTAGTAAGCATACTGGGAACTTGTAGCAATCACAGGAATGAGTTGCTCAAAGGTCTGGCGGGTAAGTGGTACTAGCATGGGTTTTAGTCATTGGTCATTGGTTATTGAGTCACTGTTTCCGTAAAACAACGTTTGTCACATTGGGTACTTGGAAAAACAAACAACAAAAGACAAAGGACGAATGACATTACAATATTTTATCCAATCCGTAGACGAGAGATTTGAGCTGAGTCACTTTGCGAATAGCAAGCAAGACGCCTGGCATATAACAAGAGCGATCGCTAGTATCGTGACGTAGGGTGTAGATTTGACCGGGCGCCCCAAAGATAACTTCTTGGTGAGCGATTAAACCGGGTAAGCGGACACTGTGAATGCGAATGTTATCATTGGCGACACTCCCCCTAGCCCCCGCTAATTTTTCGGTTTCTTCTACCTTAGCGGGATTATAGGTTTTGCCCAATCCGGCTAATTGTTGAGCCGTTTGAATCGCTGTACCGCTGGGGGCGTCGGCTTTCTGATTGTGGTGGAGTTCGATAATTTCAACGTGGTCAAAGTATTGGGAAGCTTGAATGGCGGCTTGTTGCAATAAGACCATACCAATGGAAAAATTGGGAATAATTAAAGCACCTGTGCTGGCTTTTTCGGCAAATTCGCCTAAGTCTTTGATTTGATCACTCGTGAGTCCCGTGGTACCGACAACCGGACGAACCCCATAAGCAATAGCCGTGCGGACATTCTCATAAACGCTGTCAGGGTGGGTAAAATCCACCATCACCCCTTGCACTTGTTCCTGAGTCGCCATGACGAGCGTGGCTTGCAGGTCATTCAGAATCGGAATTTCCAATGCACCACAACCTGCGACTTCGCCAACATCTTGACCCATATAGTTCGGGTTATGATCAACGGCACCAATCAAGGTCATATCATCGGCTTGACTGACCGCCTTAATCACTTCACGACCCATTTTACCCGCCGCACCGTTGACTACAACGGGGATGGGAGATGCATTTGTCATGGTTTTGCTTTATCCTTGAGACTCGTCAAGGGAATTTTAGCTTCTTTTGCAGGGTTGTAGAGACGTTGCCTGCAATGTCTCTAGGACTTACGCTTGAGCTGTGGCGATTAAAATCGCGGCTAAACAAACAAAGCGGACTCATGAAAAATTACGGGTTTCGTTTGTGTAGCTGCGGTTTCAACCGCCCAATTGATCTTTAGGCACAGGAGTGTCCAAATTTTTAACAAGCGTGAACAAAAATTATGTCCAAGTCCTTATCCATTATCGGCTGGCGGGAACGAGTCGCCTTGCCGGATCTAGGAATTGCCCAGATTAAAGCTAAAATTGACACCGGGGCGCGTTCCTCCGCCTTACACGCTTTTGATGTCGAAACCTTCTCACGGGATGACAAAACTATGGTTCGGTTTAAAGTCCATCCCTACCAACGCGATACCCATCGCACAGTCTCTGCCGAAGCCGAACTGATTGACCAGCGACAGGTTCGCAATTCTGGGGGTCACGCCCAGTTACGACCTGTCATCCAAACTATGGTAGAACTAAACGGAGAGCGCTGGTTGATTGAACTTACCCTGACGAACCGAGATGTTATGGGATTCCGGATGCTGTTAGGGCGTCAAGCCGTCCGCAAACGCTTTTTAGTGGATGCGGGTCGGTCTTTTGTTCAAAGTTCAACCGGGAAGCGCAAACTTAAGCAAACGACTCTATAAGTTTTAGTATGAAAATAGCTATCTTGTCCCAAGATGCTTCGCTATATTCCACGCGACGCCTCAAGGAAGCGGGGGAAGCGCGGGGTCATGACATGCGGGTGATTAATTACCTGCGTTGTTATATGAATATTACGTCTCATAAGCCCAAGGTGGTGTATCAGGGGAAAGTTTTGGAAGAGTTAGATGCGATTATTCCTCGCATCGGTGCGTCTAAGACGTTCTATGGGACGGCTGTGGTGCGTCAATTTGAAGTCATGGGTGTGTTTACGGCGAATGAATCCCAAGCCATTTCTCGTTCCCGCGATAAGTTACGCTGTCTTCAGATTCTCTCCCGTGAAGGTGTGGGACTTCCGGTGACGGGGTTTGCTCATTCCACTCAAGATATTGATGGGTTAATTGATATTGTGGGTGGTGCGCCTCTGGTGATCAAACTGCTGGAAGGTACCCAAGGGATTGGTGTGGTGTTGGCAGAAACCCATCAAGCGGCGAAGTCGGTGATTGAAGCGTTTCGCGGTTTAGATGCCAATATCTTAGTGCAGGAGTTTATTAAAGAAGCAGGGGGTATGGATATTCGCTGCTTTGTGATTGATAACAAAGTGGTGGCGTCGATGAAGCGACAAGGCGCACCAGGGGAATTTCGTTCCAATCTGCATCGGGGTGGTAATGCGGAAAAAATTAAGTTAACTCCAGAGGAACGCAGTACGGCGGTACGGGCGGCGAAAGCGATGGGATTGAGGGTTGCGGGTGTGGATTTGTTGCGATCTAATCATGGTCCGGTGGTGATGGAAGTTAACTCGTCTCCTGGTTTAGAAGGGATTGAAAACGCGACGGGTGTGGATGTGGCGGGAAAAATTATTGACTTTTTGCAGAAAAATGCAGCATCAGGAAAAACCCGCGATCGCATTCAGTATTAGTTTGTCCTTTGTCCTTCGTCATTTGTCCTTTGTCCTTTGTTTGTTGTATGCACAACTTAGTCGGGGCGGGTTTAGTTAAATTTGGGTGAGGGAAGAAACGATAGTAGTGAAACCTGCGCCTACATTTGGAAAGGGCGGGTTTTGTGCAAACATTATCATCAATAGCGAAACGTAAGTCCCTAAACCCGCCCCTACGAACTCGGTTACCTCAAACGCAGTGAAGGGTCAAAATTAAAAACTCAAAACTCAACTGTGAATCATGAAACTCTAACAATTGGTGGGATTACGGTTGCGCCCGGAGAACGGAAGCGCACAGAAATTCCGGTCGCCCGTTTACCCACGCAAACGCTGCTTTCATTACCGATTACTGTGATTAATGGCGTGGAGGCGGGTCCACGACTGTGGATTAGTGCGGCGATTCATGGAGATGAAATTAATGGGGTGGAAATTATCCGCCAAGTCCTAGAACGGATTAATCCATCTCAACTTCATGGTGTCCTGATTGCAGTGCCAATTGTTAATGTTTTTGGCTTTATTGAACAATCTCGTTATTTACCTGATCGCAGAGATTTAAATCGTTCGTTTCCCGGTTCCCCTCGTGGTTCTTTAGCCTCTCGGTTGGCGGATTTGTTTATGACTGAAGTAGTGAGTCGCTGTACCCATGGAATTGACTTGCACACGGCGGCTCAACATCGCACGAATTTACCACAAATTCGGGCGAATTTAGATGACCCAGAAACCTATTACTGTGCTAAAGCGTTTGCTGCACCCCTGCTGATGCATTCAACCATTCGGGATGGTTCGTTGCGTCAAGCGGTAACCAAGCGAGGTATCCCGATTCTCTTGTATGAGGGGGGTGAGGCGTTGCGATTTGATCCGGATGCGATCGCAATTGGTGTTGAAGGTATCCTCCGGATGATGGTGGGGTTAAAGATGATTGAGTTGACGTTCCCTGAATCGTTGCACCCCTCATTAGAAGTTAAGCAAAGTAAGTGGGTACGAGCGCCCCGGAGTGGGATTTTGCGCCTCACTGTTAAATTGGGTCAGCGTGTTGACAAAAAGCAAGTTTTATGCATTATCTCCGATGCCTTTGGTGAAAATAGCATTAAAGCGTATGCATCCTTTGATGGCTTGGTTATTGGTCACACGCAGAATCCGTTGGTGAATCAGGGCGATGGGATTTTGCATTTAGCGGTTTTGAGGGATTAGGGAACAGGCAATGGGCAATAAAAGATTACACAACTCATTTAAAACCGTTACATTATAATAAATTGTTTTAGCGTTTTTTGGATTTTTGTTGCTAGAGGAAAAATCAAGCCGAACATTGGGATAAAATTTAGTTGGTCTGTGCCAGGAACAATCAACCTGATGAAATCTACTCAGTGGTGCAAAACCTACCTGTTACCTCTCTTAGCTGGAACAGTAAGACTGGTAACGGCTGCTTCAGTTTTGGCTCAACCGATTATCCCAGCCGATGACGGTACGGGTACAACTGTTATTCAAAATGGCGACAACTTTGATATTCAAGATGGCAGTTTGTCAAAGGATGGGACGAATTTATTCCACAGTTTCCAAGAATTTGGCATTGATTCAGATCAAATTGCTAATTTTCTGGCAACGCCGGAGCTGAGAAATATTCTCGGACGAGTGATTGGCGAAAATCCTTCCATTATTGACGGATTGATTCAGGTAACCGGGGGAACGGCAAACTTATATTTAATGAATCCGGCGGGAATTGTTTTTGGGGCGAATGCTCAACTCAATGTCCCGGCTGATTTTATCGCAACAACGGCGACAGGAATGGGATTTGACAATGACTGGTTTAATGCCTTTGGAGATAATAATTATCTGGACTTGGTCGGAGATCCCAGTCAATTTGCCTTTGATTTATCCCAACGGAGCATAATTATTAATGCGGGGGAATTGGCGGTTGAACCCGGACGGGATTTAGCCCTACTGGGTGGACAAGTGGTGAATACAGGAACGTTGACGGCATCCGGGGGAACAATTACCATCGCGGCTGTGCCGAATTCTCGTTTGGTGAAAATCTCCCAATCGGGACAAGTGTTAAGTTTCGAGGTGGAGTTACCGAGGAGTAATGGGGGGTTAACGTTACCGACAAACCCTCTGGATTTAGCCGCATTGTTAACCGGTCCGGCTCATGGGGTGGAAACTGGGGTCGAGGTAACCCCATCGGCAGAGATACAGACGGATTCTGGGGGAATTATACCGAATCAGGTTGGGGTGGCGATCGCCTCAGGAAAAGTTGAGTCGGGTACAGGTCATATTTCGATCATCGGTAGGGGTGGAACCGAGGAGAATACGATTTTAGGTATTCCCGGTATCCAAATTAGTCAGGGTAGCCGTGTCGAAGCAATTGGACAAGGAACAATTACTCTCAACGGTACAGGGGGAAACGGCGGAAATTTCAGCGAAGATAATAATCGAGGAAATCGGGGAATCTCGATTAATAACGCGACGGTTTCTTCGCAAGATGGCACCATTCATCTCATTGGTACCGGAGGTTCTGGGGACAATGGGTTACATTATGGGGTTTCTATTGGTAATCAGGGGGGAAGTGTCCAGTCAACAGGAACAGGAACAATTATTGTTGAGGGGACTGGAGGGAATGGAGGAGAAGGCACGTTACATGGGAGTCAAGGGATAAAACTTGACCAAGGGGGTTTGGTTAGTACCAACGATGGGGATATTCAGTTTATTGGTGAGGCGGGAACTGGACCCGATCAATTTAATCATGGGGTTGAACTATTTCGGGGTTCTACTGTTGAGGTAACCGGAAAGGGTAATATTACGATTGAGGGAATTGCTGGCGCGGGCATAACGGAAAATCATGGGATTAGAATTCAGGAAATAGATCCTAACCAGAGTAATCCCTCTCGAATTACCGCTAGGGATGGCGCGATTACTCTAATTGGTGTGGGTAAGGGAACAGGAAACAATAACTATGGCATTGATTTAAGAGGCGGTGGTGTGGAGAAAACGGGTGGGGGAAATCTAAACCTTGAGGGAATCGGTGCTAATGGTGCAGCCGGGATTAATGTGCAAGATGGTTTTATTCAAGCCAGAGGAACGGGAGAGAGTACGACGACTTTGATTACGGATCAAATTCAGGTAATTGATGATCCGAATTTCCCGAAAACGCCACAAATTCAAGGGATAGGAACGGTGGCGTTATCTCCTTTTGACCCGACTGTTGATATGACGATTGGAGAGACAACGAATAGTAATAGTAATACTTGGAATCTGGATACCGATAAACTGAATCTATTCCAAGATGAATTTGAGCAACTTGTGATTGGTGGCGAGGATAGTCAGGGTACAATTACGTTGGCAGATGACGTAACTTTTAAAGTCCCCGTAATTTTGCGATCGCCCGTTGGTTCAGGCTCGATCAATACCACAGGCTTCACGATAACGGGTACTCAAGATGCTACGATTACACTGCAAGCGAATCAAAGCATTACGACGGGTACAATTATTAATCCAGGTCGGGCAATTACTCTAACCAGTAACGGGTCGATTGATACTCGTAGCGGCATCCTCGATAGTCATGATCAAACTAACAATGGGGGAGCAATTACGCTAACCGCTGTTCAAGATATTACCACAGGCGATATTGATGCCAGTTCGGGTGGCAATGGTCAAGGGGCAAACATCACATTAATCAGCCGTAATGGGGCAATTACCACCAATGATCTCAATAGTTCTGGATTCAGTGGCGGTGATATTTTAATTGAGGCGGCGACAGCAATTACAACGGGAAACATCAATAGTAGTGGCGCTATCAGCGATGGTGGTAATGTTACGTTAGATCCCATTGGTGATATCCAAGTTACCTGGATCAACGCCCAAGGTGGAAATAATGGTCAAGGGGGTCAAGTTGATATCACCGCCGGTCAATTTTTCCGCGCTACGGGAACATTTATTGACCAGAATGGAATTAGCACCAGCATCTCTACGGCTGGGGGATTGGGTGGAGATTCTATTACGATCAGACATGGTGGAAATGGTATTACTCCCTTCATCGTGGGTGATGGCACAACCAATGGAACCAGGGGAACGATTACCAGTGGCGATTTCACGATTTCTCCAACTCAATCTTTTCTATTTACTCATCAGGTGGGTAATATTCAAATTATCAGCGTTGATTCTCCACCGATTCCGGTAACACCCCCGACTCCGGGTACAGAGTCTCCGATTCCAGTGACGCCACCGACTTCGGGTACAGAGTCTCCGATTCCGGTAACTCCACCAATTTTGCCTTCGGAGTCCCCCACTTCAGAAACTAACGCTCCTATCAATCCTGTTAATTTACTCAAACCTCTGACTGAACTCACTTTACCTCCCGATAAAGACGAACCGCCGGAAATCGAAATTGACACCCAGGTGGCTAAATGGGAGGAATCGTTAACCCGTGACTATGAAGCCTATTTAGGACTCCAAGATACTACCATTTTGACTCTGGCAGATGCCCGGGCAACTTTACATCGTATCGAACAAGCTACAGGGGCTAAACCTGCGCTTATCTACGCCGTTTTTGTACCCACCAAAGTAGCGCCCCAAACTCGCAGCCAAGACAGTCAATTCCCAGCTAACCAGTCTCCCTCACGGAACACGGATCAACTGGAAATTATCCTCGTCACCGCCAATGGGCAACTCATACGCCGCCCTATACCCGGTGCAACCCGCGAAAAAGTAATGGATACTGCCCAACAATTTCGCCGCGCCGTTACTGATACCCGCATCCCTCGTTCCTATCACCGTCCTGCTCAACAGCTTTATCAGTGGTTAATTGCACCCTTAGAAACTGAATTAAAGAGGCAAGAAATTAATAATTTAGCCTTCATTATGGATCAGGGCTTGCGTTCTCTCCCTTTAGCTGTTTTACATGATGGAAATCAATTTCTGATTGAACAATATAGTATCGGTTTCATGCCTAGTCTTTCGCTTACCGATACCCGCTATCGAGATGTGAGAGATTTACAGGTTTTAGCCATGGGTGCATCCCAATTTACTGACCAAAACCCATTACCCGCTGTCCCCACTGAATTATCCGCGATCGCGACTCAATTATGGCAGGGGAAATCGTTCCTCAATGAAACCTTTACTGCCGCCAATTTGAAAACAGCCCGGGCATCCCATCCGTTTGGGATTATTCATTTAGCCACCCACGGCGAATTTAAACCCGGTAAACCGAATTCTTCCTATATTCAGTTTTGGGATCATAAACTCAGACTGAGTGACATCCGCCAATTGGGATTACATGATCCTACGGCTGAACTGATGGTATTGAGTGCCTGTCGGACAGCTTTAGGGGATGAAGAGGCGGAGTTAGGATTTACTGGATTAGCGGTACAAACTGGGGTTAAATCAGCCCTGGGGAGTTTATGGTATGTCAGTGATGAAGGCACATTAGGGTTAATGACAGGTTTTTATGAACAATTACAGCAATCATCGCTGAAAGCTGAAGCCTTGCGACAGGCACAATTAGCCATGATTCGCGGACAAGTGCGATTGGAAGGGGGTTACTTGATCACACCAAATCGTCGGATTGCCTTACCGCCAGAGTTAGCGGATTTGTCAGAAAAGGAACTCACTCATCCCTATTATTGGAGTGCTTTTACCTTAGTGGGAAGTCCGTGGTGAGAAAGTTCTGAGGGTGGAGGGGCGGGTTTTATCGATAAGGTTTAGGAGAAAACCCCTAATCTCACTAAACCCGCCCTAGCTGGGTGTTGACCCTGATGAGTGACAACACACCCCACACCCTGCCTACACCTCAAATAGCTTGTCACCCCTTCAGGGATACAAGATTGATGCAACCCTCGATAGTCTCAGTGGATTGCCCTCTATCTTTGCAAATCTTTACAAGATTGTATTATTTTATCCCTATTCGTTAAGATAGATATACGTTTATAATAATTCTCAAAATCTGAGTCAGAGTAGCGACAATGACCCCAAAAGGGGTTGAGTCTGCCACTCCCTGGCAAATGCCGTTAGAAATTTAAAGGAATTGGTTATGGCAAGCAACGCTACTTCCCCAGGAAAAGCTAATAGTAAAACAAACAGTCGTACCCGTAAAAAAAGTGAGGAAACAAGTATGGCAAAAGATAACGACAAGCAATCAACAGCGATAACAACTCAAGACAAACAAGCTGGGGGAGTGTCTCTAGTTGAACCTTCAATCCCTCTACCGGGAAATCGTCCCATCGCCACCAGCACGCTAAAAGTGAGTGACCAAGCTTCGATCATGAGGATGCGTCCCGTTGATACTAGCGAGTTACAAATTGTTGGCACGCTTTCAGCCTTAGGCGATCGCCCGATCGCAGCGAGTAATGTGCAAGTCCAAGATGTCATCCCGGTGTCTGGAAATCGCCCCATTTCAATTAGCACGCTGAATCTGGCGGAAACAGAAATGATTATGGGCAACCGCCCCATTGCCTCCAATATCATGGAAGAAGTTGATGAACTGATGGGTTATCTGGATTAACTGTTAGTGGAAAATCTTTCTGGTTGTAGAGACGTGCCATGGCGCGTCTCTAAAGTTTTGTCGGGGGGTTCTAAGTAATCAGATCTTTCTTTAGACATAAACACGGGCTCAGGTTAATCTACCCGTAGATTGACGATTATCTCCAAAAATACAGATACATTAGATACTAATACGAGAGAAATTTACCCCAAAAATCATTCACTTTTTTTTAGGGCAAATTTATCATCATCACAATTAGGAGACGATTAAAATATGAGTACCGAAGATAGAGCTAAAGCCACTGCCAAAAACCTGGAAGGAAAGGCACAGGAAGCCATGAGTAATGTCACGGGTGATCCTGAAGATAAGGCAGAAGGTAAAGCCAAGCAAAATGAAGCTGAAGCTCGCCACGCTGTTGAAGACGTAAAAGACAAAGCCAAACAAGCAATTGACTAATTGCATTATCAGGAATAGTAAGCAGGTTGATAGTTTTGCGTGATTGGGAACGCCGAAAAACTCGGATCTAATTTGAGTTGGCTGATTCATTTCGACCTGCCTTACTAGAATCGGAAGGTCTAGTCAGTCTTGATCTAGACCTTCTGGTCATTTATGTAAAATCCAATAGTAGTTTCATCAGGAGGTTGCTGTGAGTTTAGGTCAAAGAACTCGTAAATTTTTTACAGCGTTGGCTTTAATTTTAGTTCTAGTGACAACATCGGCTTGCCAAGGCAATCAAAGTACAGCAAAAGCGCCAACAGCATTGAATCCCAGTGTCACCTATCAACAATTAGAACGAGGGAATACGGCAGCAGGTCAAGAGTTTGGGAATTGGGTGGTGCAAACGGCAAAAGGATTAATTAACGACGCCTACGTGCGTGATAATGATAAGTTAGGCGTTGTGATTACCCCTCAAGTTCGTCCGCAAGAGGTTAAGGATTTAGCCCGGTCTTTAGTTCAAGGGTTTCACCATAATTTTCCGAATCGAGATGTGAAAGTATTGGTATACGCCCCAGATAAAGAACTTATTGTGACAGCTAATTACAATAATCAGTCCAATCAAGTTACCTATCAATAAAAAAGGAGATAATAAACAATGGCAACGAGTGACCAGTATAAACGTCAGATCATGAAGGATTTGGCGGGTGGTAATACTGAATCTCTGGAACCTGTTCCAGAAACACCAGAGCAAGAGTATCAAAACTTTGATGACTTTGCACAACGTTCTTCGCGAGATGAACGACGCCAATTGTTTGGCAAATCTCTGCATCCTGATCGCATTCCTCCCAGTCAGATGGAACCTGAACTGCGACAGGCGATCGCTCAGATTAAGCCCAATGAACGGGATGATGTGGCGCGTGAGTTTTTCAAGCAACTCCAGAAACGCGGATTGAGCGATCGCGACTTGGAAAAACAACTGGGACTTTCCACCCATCACGCCCGTCGGATGACAGAAGATGATGTAGCTAAACTCGCTGCGTTTACCTATCACTCTCATCCGGATATCTTTCAGGATGTTCTAGCCGATCAACCTGCGATTGTCAAATTCCTCAGTAATCCCTTAGTGGGGGCGGTTATGGGGGCAATTGCCTCAAAATGGTTGGGACATCGCCGCTAATCTCTTCAATAGTAGAGACGTTGCATGCAACGTCTCTACAATGGTGCCGAAAGTCCTAATCGATGT
>CAZNNK010000096.1:0-11519 GCA_964574085.1 uncultured Coleofasciculus sp. | reverse complement strand
GTATGTCTTGCTTTGTATCGCCTTACCGCGCTCTAACCTGAAAGTTGAATCCGGTAAGGAAGACGAGGTGTATGATCGCCAATTCGGTCAACCGTCTTGAGTCAGCCGAGAGGACGCAGAATTATCGGGGTAGGTTGTACCGAAAAAATGATAACTTGATTCGCACCTGCCCTGATGGAGAAGCCTTGATAATTTATGTAGTTTACCCCCTTAAACCCATGACAACTCACTTCATTACTGCTGAAATTGACCTCCAGGAGTCACCCAAACAACTCCATCAAGCCATTGAGACACAACTGCAAAAACAGGGAGAACCCCTGCGTTGGGCGGTTACATCTGTGGATACTCAGGAGCAAAAGGCTCAGGTTGAAGCGATTGTCACCAAGACCAATCCTCAACCGTCCACCCCTTAATCATTGTGCGTCCTTACACCGTTGTTTTAATCGTTCCCACAGGAATTGGCGCATCCATTGGTGGCTATGCGGGAGACGCTTTACCTGTCGCTAGAGCGATCGCTCAAGTCTGCGATCGCCTCATCACTCACCCCAATGTCCTCAATGGTGCCCAACTCTATTGGAATTTGCCCAACGCCCTCTATGTCGAAGGTTATGGGCTTGACAAATTCGCCGCTGGATGCTGGGGATTACAACCTGTGCATCAAAATCGGGTGGGATTAATTCTTGACCAAGGGATTGAACCGGATCTGCGTTTGCGCCACCTGCAAGCGGCTGATGCTACCAGAGCCACTCTGGGACTAAATCTGACTGATTACGTGATCACCGACGCGCCCCTAAATGTGGAACTGCGGACAGCGCCATCGGGGGCGAGTTGGGGTACAATAGGCAATCCCGATAGTTTGTTGCGATCGGCTGAGGTACTGATTCAACAGGCAAAGGCAGAGGCGATCGCGGTGGTGGCTCGTTTTCCCGATGATTTGGGTAGCGAAGCGCTAGAAGCCTATCGACAGGGACAAGGAGTCGATCCGCTGGCAGGTGCAGAAGCCGTGATCTCTCACCTAATCGTGCGAACCTTCCAAATCCCTTGCGCCCACGCCCCGGCATTAATGCCCCTTCCCCTAGAACCCAATCTCTCGCCGCGATCGGCAGCCGAGGAATTAGGCTATACGTTTCTACCCTGTGTGCTGGTGGGGTTAAGTCGCGCCCCGCAATTTCAGGTGACGCCGCGTCAACCGAGAGAGATTTGGGCAGAGGATGTGGATGCAGTAGTAATTCCCGCTAGTGCCTGTGGTGGTAGTGCCTTGTTAAGCTTAAGTCAGTTATGGACTCAAATTATTGCCGTTGAGGATAACCAAACCTCAATGCAAGTGCCTCCAGAACCGTTGGCAATCAAAGCGGTGCGAGTACACTCGTATTTAGAGGCACTGGGTATGTTAGTCACCCATCGCGCTGGAATTAGTGCCGATGCTCTGAGTCCCTCCCTGTCGTCTATGCATCGCTTATCTATAGATTAGTGAGTACACAGCTTCCCGATAACCCTGACTTTGAACCCCTCACCCGCACCCAAGTGTTAGTTGCCATGGGGATAACCGCGATCGTTTTACTCGTCGTGGCTAAACTCTGGCTGAAATTTGGGTCGGTGACACTGTTATCCCTAGACTTTACTGTAGAAGGATTACTCATCGGATTAGGTATAGGCGTAGGAATTACCGCGATGAGTAGTGTGGTTTATCGCCTCTGGTCAGCCTACCGTAAAAGTGCTGACGTTTACCTCAACTTGGTTTTAAAGCCGTTAGTATTACCGGATCTGATTTGGTTGGGGTTACTTCCGGGTATGAGTGAAGAGTTGCTATTTCGGGGAGTGATGTTACCCGCCATTGGTTTGAACGCCGTGGGTGTGATTACCTCGAGTTTGGTATTTGGTGTTTTACATTTAAGTGGTTCCCAACAGTGGCCCTATGTGGTTTGGGCAACGATTGTGGGATTGTTATTGGGGGTTAGTGCTGTCGGTACAGGGAATTTGCTGGTTCCGATTGTGGCTCATGTGGCGACTAATTGGCTGTCTAGTTTCCTTTGGAAGTTGGGACATCGAGAAGTTGAAGCGTAGATCCTTGGATAGATCCCCGACTTTTTGAAGCCATTTTAATTTTTTGAAGCCATTTTAATTTTTCGATTAGCTTTGATAAGAAAGCGCGGGACTTGGAGGAGAGAATTGCTGAGAATGTAGCACAAATTTTGAATCTTTGAGCAGTTAGTACAATAAAGTTAATGATTTTAGGGGGTTGGAGAGGATGAATATTACGTTTAAACCAGAAGAGGAGCAGTTGATTCAAGAAAGGCTCAAAAGTGGCAAGTATGGAAGCGCTTATGAGGTGATTGTTGAGGCGTTGCGATTACTTGAAGAACGCGATAATCAGTATCAAAAATGGCTGCAAGAAACGCGGGGGAAAGTAGCGGTTGGTATTGCACAACTTGATAGAGGAGAAGGAATTGATGGGGAGGTGGTGATTGCTAGGTTACGGGAGAAGCTTCACAAAGCGGGTGAAAATCAAGAATGAGCCGTTACATTATTTCTCCAGAAGCGAGTCAGGACTTACGCAATTGTCACAGGTAATCGTTTTCCCCTTCCTTTTAGTCTAAACTCCAGTTAGCTGGTAGGGGCGGGTTTCCCGATAATCGGGTTTTGCCAATACGATGGCAATAAACCCGCTCCGATCAAGGTTTATAGGCGGCGATTCTGGGATTTTTAGCGCTGAAGCGCAACTACGAGCTGGGCGATCGCTTGGGGTAAAATACGATGTTCCTGGACTTGAATCCGGGCGTGTAGCGTCTCTGGCGTGTCGTCAGGAAGCACGGGAACGGCGGCTTGAATTAAAATCGGTCCACTATCGACTTCTGGACGTACCAAGTGAACCGTACATCCGGTAATTTTTACCCCAGCGGCTAAGGCTTCTGCTTCGGCGTGAATGCCTTTGAAACTGGGTAAGAGACTAGGATGAAGGTTAAGGATGCGATCGCGAAATGCATCAATCAGGACTGGGGTAACAATTCGCATCCAACCCGCCATAACCACAAGTTCAACCTGATATTGTCTCAATGTCTCAACAATTTGAGCATCGAGGGCTTCCCGTTTTTTGTAATCCCGGTGATTATGGAGAACGGTGGGAATGCCGAATTTTTCCGCTCTGGCGAGAGCTTTGATCCCAGGATTATTGTAGATCATCACTTGAATTTGGGCATGGAGTTGCCCATCTGCGATCGCTTGGGCGATGGCTTCAAAGTTGGTACCACTTCCCGATACCATAATTCCTAGTTTGACAGGAGGCGTATCTGGGGTAGGTTCGGGAGTAACTGCTGGGGAAATGAGACTAGGGGTTATATTCGGCGCTGGGGTATGGCTGGTCATAGAGAACTACAGGAATTACCAACAGTATCATAATTGTCGGGTGGCTTCTCCCCGATACAGGATTGGCTCAAGATACGATACGCTGTACTAGAATAGCCAAACCCTCACCCTCCTGCCTCAGCTAGCCATGACTCAATCGACTGACTTCCTGACGCACCTCAATCCCTCTCAACGTCGCGCCGTCGAACATTTCTGCGGTCCCTTGCTGGTTGTGGCGGGGGCGGGTTCGGGTAAGACGAGGGCGTTAACCTATCGCATTGCCAATCTGATTCTCACCCATAAAGTTGATCCGGAAAACATTTTAGCGGTTACCTTCACCAATAAAGCCGCACGGGAAATGAAATCCCGGATTGAAACCCTATTCGCCCAGCAACTCGCCGCCCAAACCCGGAGTCAGCGTTTGGAGTTACTCCCAGAACTTGAACAAACCCAGTTGCGATCGCGTGTCTATAAAAAATACATCAAACCCCTGTGGATTGGTACATTTCACAGTCTATTTGCTCGGATTCTCCGCTATGACATCAATAAATATACCGATGAAAAAGGACGCCAATGGAAGCGTAATTTTTCCATCTTTGACGAATCCGATGCCCAAACGCTGGTAAAAACCATTGTCACCAAACAATTAAACCTAGACGATAAAAAATTCAACCCCCGAACCATTCGCTATGCGATTAGCAATGCCAAAAACTTAGGCTTATCGCCCCAAGCCTTTGAAAAAGAGCAATCGAATTATAAAGGTCGAGTTACGGCTGAAGTATATCACCATTATCAAGACCAGTTAGCCGCCAACAATGCTCTCGACTTCGATGATTTAATTTTAGTCCCCGTTAAACTCTTCCAACAAAACGAATCCGTCCTGGGATATTGGCATAATCAATTTCGCCATATTCTCGTGGATGAGTATCAAGATACCAACCGGATTCAGTACGAACTGGTACGCCTATTAACCACAAACGGCGAACCGGAAAAAAACCAATGGAATTGGCGCGATCGCTCTGTATTCGTCGTCGGTGATGCGGACCAATCCATATACTCGTTTAGGATGGCAGATTTCACCATCTTACTAGGATTCCAGGAAGACTTTGGTGATGGGTTGCCTGATGAAACGACCCGCACCATGGTTAAATTAGAGGAAAACTATCGCTCGCGCGAAAATATTCTCCAAGCCGCTAATTATTTAATTGAACAGAATACCCAACGGATTGACAAAATTCTCAGACCCACACGCGGTTTTGGAGAAGCCATTTACTGTCATCACGCCGAGGATGAGTTAGAAGAGGCTCATTTTGTTGTTCAACAAATTTTGAAACTGAATCAACAAAACCCAGAACTAGATTGGGGCAGTTTTGCTATTCTTTATCGGACGAATGCCCAATCTCGCCCGTTAGAAGATGCGTTACGAGGTCGAGTTCCGTATGTGATTATCGGGGGATTGAAGTTCTACGATCGCAAAGAGGTTAAAGATGCCTTAGCCTATCTAAGAACGATTGCCAATCCCAGCGATACCGTCAGTTTATTGCGAATTATCAATACACCACGACGGGGTATTGGTAAAGCCACGATTGATAATTTAGTGCTGGCGGCTCAAGAATTGGGAACTCCCCTCTGGGAAATTATCCGGGATGAAACCTCGGTCAATACAATTGCTGGACGTTCGCGTCAAGCGGTTAATCGGTTTGCCCAATTGATTCAGCAGTGTCAAGAGAATACGGAAAACTTAGAAGCGGTAGAAATTGTTAAGTTTATCATGGAGGAATCGGGATATATTGATGACCTAAAAAATCAAGGCACAGACGAAGCGGAAAACCGATTGGAAAATATCCATGAACTCTATAATGCTATCGTTGAATTCCAAGAAGAAAATGACGATACCAGCCTAGAAGGGTTTCTGGCAAATGCGTCGCTGGCGTCTGACTTAGATAATCTGGAAGATGGACAACAAGCGGTGTCCTTAATGACGCTGCACTCGGCTAAAGGATTAGAGTTTCCGGTTGTGTTTCTAGTTGGTTTAGAACAGGGACTTTTCCCTCATAACCGGACGATAGATGACCCAATTGCTTTAGAAGAAGAACGCCGCCTTTGTTATGTAGGAATTACTCGCGCCCAAGAACAGTTATTTCTTGCCCATGCCCGGGAACGTCGCCTCTATGGGTATCGTGAACCAGCGGTTCGGTCTCAGTTTTTGGATGAGTTACCTGAAGATTTAATTAGCAGTACCTTGGTGAAAGTGAAACAGCAAACGCCTTCTGCATCAACCGGAAAGTCATCAAAATCCTCGAGTTCAACGGGAAACTCTAAGGATTGGAAAAAAGGCGATTTACTGCGTCATGACACCTTTGGCGTCGGAGAAGTAACCCATGTTTTTGGTTCGGGAAATAAAGTGAGTATTGCGGTTAAATTCCCCAGTTTAGGGCAGAAAATTCTTGACCCGAAGCGAACCAATATACAACGGGTGAATTAGTGCTTTATTTCTCGTTGGGTTAGAGTAGGGTTACAGCATTGCCGTAAGCTATTTGGCATTTAAACCTTAATGTCAGTCAAGAATTCGTACAGATCAGGGGGTTCTTGTTCAATCTGATGTCTTATGTGCCTACAATATTTTACGAAAAGCATTCCCAAATGCGTTTAACCGCTATGGGATAGAGAGGTGCGTAGTTCACCCAAGGAGAATTAATCTCTCAAAGTAAAAGCGAAGGGAATTTCTGCAATGAAATGAAGTCTGTCTATATTTGACTATACTTTTACCAACTATGAGTAGAATCAGCGCGTATTCCTGGCGTCAAAAAATGAACCAACCGTGAAACAGTCAGGTGAATATGTTTAGGTGAATCACCTTGGAGAAGAGCATTGGGTTTTCCCGCCTCAGTCGCCACTCGAATTAATGCGGCGATCGCCAGATCGAATTTCCAGGAGAGTTCGGTTCGAGACTGATCAGGTAGCGATCGCTGGAGTATATCCAGAAAAACTTGATGACTTGCTTGAAATTCCTGCCGTGCGATCGTTTGAATGGGTTCGGGTTCAGTGCGACAACGCCCCATAAACTGAGCGCGGTTCATGCCGTGTTCTTTGCAACTTAGCACAATTTGCAGGGGAGGCGTGAGTAAGGCTTCCAGAATCGCTTCAACGCTGGGTGGATCATTCTGGGCTTGGCAATGGGCAAGTCGTTCGAGTTGAGCCGCGACAACGGGTTTGGCTATTCGAGATACAACAGCACGAAATAATTCTTCTTTCGAGCCAAAGTGATAGTGAACCGCCGCTAAGTTGACTCCTGCTTCACGAATGACACAGCGAAGCGAAGTCCCCGCAAAGCCCTGATTGGCGAATAACCGTTCTGCCACATTGAGAATCTGTTCTTTTGTATCGGTCTGAATGGGGGGATTCATAGTCTGTCCGGTTAAATATTGACTCGGTGCAAATAAGGCAGAAGGCAGAGGGCAGAGGACAGAAGGGAAAGAGCCAGGTAGAAGCCAATGATCACTGTTTAGACGGACATGATATCATATTCGACTAAACGTATGACTCGATCTAGCCTAGAGGACTATTTTTCCTAGAAGTCCCCTTCAACAAGCAGGGCTAATTCCGCAGTGATCAAAGGGGGTTACTGTCTTCGGGAATCAGTTGATCGGGAGAGGTTCGAGAGGTATTCTGGTCAGGAGTAGAGTGCAAAGACGTGACGCGATCGCTCATCGCTAAAGCCACCTCTGGAATCACCCTGACAATTTTCGTAGGGTGCGTTAGCAACAGCGTAACGCACCTTTAACCTGACAACAATCATCTATCCAGAAACCGTAGGGGCGCACGCCCCGTGCGCCCGATTGATTGAATTGAGTCAATAGATAAGATGAAATGCAATGGAGTGAGGGGTTCATCGCCCTAGTGAGTTACGCGATTACGCGATCGCATAACCTGTATAAGGACGAACTTCTGGTGGCTGAAACCCTAGCACAATATCAGATTTTGGAATACCTGCGGCGACAAGTTCTTCGGTAATCCCATCTTCAATACCATCCCGTTGAATCCAGATTTTTCCCTCAATAATCTGAACATGAGTAATACAGCCAGATGCGATCGCCAGCACTACTTTATCTAGATTTTAGATGATTGTGATTACGTTAGTGGCTCGCATCCACCCCCACAAGTGACTTTTGCCTTTTGCTATCCTTGGGAAATGGAGGCAGTGAGTTAAAACATGGTACAACAACGAGCCATTACTGATGCAATTAAAACCTTAGCCGATGTAGAAAATCGCTTTAATCTCCGGCGCACGGAAGATGAGCGATTTTTCACCGAATGGTATGAGGATTTGCCAGAGATTAGCGATGCGGAAAAAGACTCCCTGGATTTAATTCGACGCCGATACCTTTATCATCTAGCCGATGGACATCTCACGGAAGGAACGGTAACGCTATTGCTGGGGTCGCCGTTATTGGAAAAAGCCAATTTTTATGATCCTCCTTTCAAAATGCGGGGCGAGGCATCGATTGAGATTGTTTTAGATGCAGAAGATGAGGAGATTGAAACCTTACGGGGGCGAATTGATGTATTAGTCGTGCAAAATCGGTTTTGGGTAACGCTATTGGAGTCGAAACGGACAACGATTTCGGTGATGTCAGCCATTCCCCAAACCCTAGCCTATATGATGGCAAATCCTCAGTCGGATAAAGCCGTATTTGGCATGGTCACAAACGGGAATGGGATAATTTTTTTGAAGGCATCTAGGCAAGATACCCCTCAGTATGATGTCTCCGATACATTTTCGCCTGTACCGTTACGCAATCCTTTGTATGATGTGCTAAGAATTTTAAAGCGTATTGGTCAAGCCATTGAGACGTGAAACCGTTCCTTTGAATCCAGATGTTATCCTCAATAATCTGAGCGTGGATAATGTAGCCATGCGCCATACAAACCAGTAGAATTACTAATAGTCCATTTCACTCAAAGGCAAAGAAAATATGAAACCCTTTTCAATTCAAAAAAACTTGTTTGTCAGTGTACCCCCTGATGTCCTCTTTGACGCCTTGACGAATCCGGAAAAAATTATCCACTATTATCCGCTAAAAGAAGTGGTCTCCAATTGGCAAGTTGGTGGTGAGATTATCCTGAAAGGAAATCAGGGAAGCGAAGCGTTTATTGATTATGGTAAAATTGATGAACTCATCCCTAATCGAACCTTTAAATATACCTATTGGAGCGATAATCATGGTACAGATAGAACGCCAGAAAATCATTTAACGATTTGTTATCGTCTAGAGCCGATTGAGGACGGAACTAATCTGACACTGGAACATACAAACTTCAAATCCGAAGCTATGTATTCAACAATGTTGAATGTTTGGGATTCATTACTAGCAAGTTTGAAGACCTTTGTTGAAACCAGGTAGTGCGAATATCTGGCTCGCTACTAATATCATGTCCGGTTGAATACTCACATTTAGGCACAGACAAGGCAGAGGGCACAAGGTACAAGGCACAAGGCACAAGGGAAGGAACAAGGTTGCAAGGAAGAAGGATATAACGGTTATTTCGGCGGACATGATATAATGCCCAATTTAAATGAATGACAGCTTATTGCGCCATTCTCCACAAGACTTGAAAGACTCAGTTTTTCAGTTGAGGAAATAGGGCGCACGTCAGTGCGCCCCTACGAATCTTTGGTGAAGATTAGCCGATGTTAACTTTGACCACTTTGGTTTTTTCGGTTTCTGCTTTGGGTAGGGTTAGCATCAAAATGCCATTTTTGTAATCGGCTTCCACTTTATCGTTCTGAATTCGAGCGGGTAAGGGAATCACTCGTTGGAATGTGCCATAACGAAATTCACTGCGCGTGACACCTTTTTCGTCAGTCTTGGTTTCAGCTTGGCGTTGACCACTAATGGAGATGGCTTCTGCGGTAACTTGCACGTCCAAATCTTTGGCGTCTATGCCTGGAACTTCAAGTTTGAGGTAAACGGCATCCCCATTTTCGTGCATTTCGGCGGGGGGAACAAAGCTTCCTGCCCATTCAGAACGGCTTGTCGGTGTGAGGCTTTCAAACAGACGATTCATTTCATTTTGTAAGGAATCAATTTCCCGGAACGGTTCCCAACGAATTAGTGCCATAATGTATAACCCTCTAAAAACGAAGTCGAAGTGAGTATTTCAGGGGTTTTGTAGAACCACCTCTTTACTATGGTTTTAGAATACAAAAACTAGATGGCTGGAGTGATTCGGTTCAATACCCTATTGGAGTAGTATTCACCGCACCTAACGGGGTGCATCCACTGCGTTTTGGGGTCAGGGTCAAGGTTGAAGTTCTGAGAACACTGTTCCCTGTTTCTCGTTCCCTGTTCCCGCCCCTCACTACGCTGCTTATTCAGAAATACCAAAAATCTCCGCCAGTTGGGGTAATAGCCGCGTACTCTCTTCCAGAAAGTCATGGGCGTTGGGTAATTCAGCAATCATCCCGCGTAAAATTCTAATGGCGGTATGGGCTTGTTCCTGTTTCGCTGGCGCTTGGGGATTCTTCCCAGCTTCGGCGAGTATCTTCACCTGTTCTAAGGTTTGGGCTTTGTCTTGGGGAGATAAGTTATCCTCTGCTTCAATAATCCGCTGCAATTGTCTCAGGAGTTCTTTGGTTCCGGAAAGCTGTGTCTGTGTGGCTGTGGGGAGTTGGTTAATCGCATTGGTGGCGTCAGTGGCGATGGCATCCAGATTGTGCGTTTGGAAATTCTCTAGCATTATCATCTCCTTGAGTCGGGTTTAAGTTCAGGTTACCGAAGACGTGATTCTGGTACATCTCCCTATGGTTCAATCGGTTGGCTTCACTAAGGTTTCTTAATCTTAATGACTCTGGGGTAAATCGCGCAGGAAATAGAAGCGATCGCGGTTTAATTCATTACCCTTACTCCGCCCTAAGTAGCCTGTTAACGGCGAGGAGAGTTCAATGAGAATATCACGTAATTCGTTCGGCATTAAGGGTTTGGGCGGACTCGAACCAATATACGCTCCATAAATTGCATCAACTCCCACTTCGCCTAACCCGGCATTTTCCTGAAAGGATTTAACGGATTGGACAATGTGCGATCGCACGGCGATGTCTTGACGCACGTCTACCAGGTATTGTTCGATTTTATCATCGGCTAACCCATAAGTATCTTGCAAGCAGGCTTTGAGTTTCAGTAAGTCGATAGCACCTTTATACTGGGCTTGCAATTCTACGAGATGTTGGAGAGTTTCTGGACGAATCACGCTAATCTGATTATTTAAAGTTGTTCGTAAAGCATCTGGGGTTAATTCCCCGGCGGCGACAATGAGTTTGAGACAAGGATCATAGTCTTGTTGGAGATGGTTTTTACCCAGTTGGATTAATTGTCCCGGAGTTCTACTGGGGACTTTTTCACTTTTAGTAGCTTTGCATTCACCAACAATAGGATAAGGTGCATCCGCATAAAAATCGATCCCGCCAGCACCGCCAGTGGCTTCTGGATTTAGGCTGGCTCTTGGGTCATTTCTAGAGTTGGTAAATCCTAGTTTTAGTAAGCTTTTTCGTACCAGTTTTTCAAATTGATGACCATCGCTAGAGTTACCGACATCAGCGATTGTTTTAATCCAGATGAAATCAGAGTCAAATATCCCGATTGATTGGCTACTCCATCCCAAGAATTGTTTGATATCTTGGTCAAGTTCTTTAGCCGCTAGAGTATTGTTTGATAATGACGCGATCGCACTCTGTAATTCCTCTAATTCTGGATGCTGAGGCGGCTGTCGTTTTTCCATCTGGCGACAGCGTTGTTCAAAGCATGTCTGACTCAAAACAGGTGTATCTTGAGTGACGGTTAAAGGTTGGGGAAGCGGAATAAATCGGGGACTCGGATGGACAGGAATTTCAATCGGTTGCGGAAGTCGATAAACCCGCAGGTAGGCTAAAAAAATATGACCTCGTTTGACACGAGTTTCCTCTAATCCGGCTTTTGTCCATACGGTTAGCTGGGATAAAAAATCCAGGGATTCGGAATCATCCAATACTTGACAACGTTCGCATTTTGCCCAGGCTTTAATTATAACGGTTTCAGAACCGAGTTCAGCCAGACTTTTTTGGGCGGTGGGGATAAAATTTGAGCGATAATATTGTTCAATCGGTAGAGCGTTAGTGGATGTATCTGAGGGATAAAGCG